>JBBSIW010000124.1:0-6807 GCA_038231895.1 Solirubrobacterales bacterium
GAACTCGAACGGGATGACGGGCTCGCCCTGCGTGAACTCGTGCAGCCCGGCGCGGTGGCATCGGACCTCGCACCCATAGGCGTCCACGAACTCTGCACTGCCACGGAAGTGGTGGCGGTTGGTGAGCCAGATCTCGGTCGGCTCGATGCCCTGCTTGCCGAACCACCCCACGCCTTCGGCGGGGGCCATCGGATCGAGGAGGACGCCGGACTCGGTCAGGCAGTAGGAGCTGACATCGAGGCCGATCCGCGGATGGCGCGCCGTCCAGTGCAGGATGCCGGGTGCGACCTCGCGGACCGGGAGTGCCACCGTCGCCTCTTTTTCAGACCTTACGGATGGTGACCGCCGTCCCGTACGCGGCGACCTCGCTCATTACGTCGGCGAGCTCGTTGGCGTCGAAACGCATGGCGATGACCGCATTCCCGCCCACCTCGTGGGTGGCGTGCTTGAGCCGGGCCACCGCTTCCTGGCGGCTGTCGGAGAGCAGCTTGGTGTAGCCGCGGGCCTCCCCGCCGAACATCGTGCGAAAGCCCGCGCCGATGTTGGAGAACATGTTTCGCGAGCGCACGACGAGTCCGAAGACCTCGCCGTACACCTCGGTGATCTCATACCCGGGCACGTCGTTCATGGTCGAGACGAGGATCGGCGGACCGCTGTAGTCGGCCAGCGCGGCGTTGATGGCGCCCGGCTGAGACTCGACGTTGGACGGCGAGCCTTGGGGCGGCGTGCTCATCGATCACAGTGTAGTTCCAACGACTCAACGACGACGGGGCCCGGCCGCCGCTGGCAGCCGAGCCCGTGTCGCTCTCGCGCGGGGTACGGGGTGTGGGGCGCCCCCGCCCGAAGTCGTGCCGACCGACACCGCGGCGCGCTTCTCGCCGACGGTGGGGGCATTGCTGTGTGAAACGCCCGGCGGGGGCCGAGGTTGGTCGAAAGCGAAAATCGCCGCCCTACGCGGCGACGCCGTCAGTCCTTGCCGCCGTGATGACCGTGGCCGTGACCGTTCCCGCTGCTGTCGTGCTCGCCCTCGTTCTTACTCTGATTCGAGGGCTTTCCCCGCGATGGAGCGGGAGCTTGGACCCGGGGCGCGGGTGCGGCGGGCGGCTTCGGCGCCTGGACGGGAGCGGAGACGATGGTCGACGGGCTCTTCTCGGACTTTCCCCTCTGCCCATTTCCCCCCCGTTGCGCTGACCACTTGGCGCGCCGGCGTGGCGCTGACTCGAGCCGTTGCTCTTCCCCTTCTGACTTGCGCCGGGGGCCGGAGGCCGTCCGCGGCCGTGGACGGCGGTCGGGGTGCCGTCGCTCCGGCCGCGGGCGGAGGGGGATGGAGGGGAAAGTCGGACAGCCACAGCATCCGAAGCTCGTGCGGAGGCCACTTGCTGGCTGGCGACCGAGGCGATCTGGGCGCCGGCCTTGTGCGCCGAGGGCACTGATCCGGACCCGCTCGCGACCTGGTCGCCTCCCTCGGCCAGGCCGGTCACGGCGATCCTGCCGGCCGTGCCTCCGCCGAGAACGACAACGCCCACGAGGGCCTTCACCGCCAGGCTCTTTGCGCCAAGCGCCCCGAATCCGGCCGCTGCCCCTCCGCCAGCGCCGGCCGTGGTGGCGGCCGCCCCTCCTCCGCCGATGCCCGCGCCCGAAAGCACCATCTCCTTGAGACCGGCGATCGGAGCCACGGGGAGAATGACGGCGAAGGCCTGCCGCTGCCGGCGTACCTCCTGGCTGAACTCCCGGCAGCCCGGGCAGTCGCGCAGGTGGCGCCGCAGCCCCGTGCGGCGGAGCGCTCCGCCGCGCAGCGTGGCGAGCTGCTCGCGAATGTCCTGGCAGGAGGTGGCGCGAGCCTCACGGCTCGCGGCGAGCGAGGAGCGAGCCTGGAACACGAGCGCCTTCACCTTCTCCCGTGAGCAGCCGACGATCTCGCCGATCTCGTCGTGAGCGAGTGAGCCGATCTCGGCGAGGACGAGCGCAGCGCGCTGATCCTCGGGCAGTCGCGACAGGTCGCCCAGCATCTCGCGCAGGTCCTCTCGACGCTGCACCTCGGCCGCCAGGCCCTCGGTCGCGGGCTCGACGACGTCGATGTCCGCGTGCTCGCGACGCCCTCGCAGCACCGAGAGGCAGCGGTTTCGGGCGATCGTGAACAGCCACGCCTTGAGCTGGATCGCCTTCGCAGACGTGGTGAGATCGCGGTACGCGGAGAGGAAGGTCTGCTGAACGGCTTCCGCGGCATCCTCGGTGTTGCCGAGCATGTGCCGGGAGAAAGACAACAGGGACCGGTGGTAGCGCTCGTAGACGACCTCGAAGGCGGCTTCGTTGCCGGACCGGATGAGGGCGACGAGCCGATCATCACCGGCCAGCCTCAGCAGGCGGGGTGAGGGAGAAAGTCGATGGGGCCGCGGAACCGCGGAGGCCTCCATGCCCACAGTATGCGCTCACGCGGTCAAGAAATCGAGCTATCGCGCCTCCCACACCAGTTCAACGCGGCGCACGGGCCGGGGTTGGCGGCTTGACGGGGCCTCAGCGCAGGGCGATCACGCTGCGGATGCCATCCTGCGCCTCCATCAGCTGAAACCCGCGGTTGACCTCGTCCAGTGTGAGGCGATGCGACACGAAGGGGTCGACATCGATGTCGCCGGCCAGGTAGTGCTCGACCAACACCGGCACCTGGTCGCGCCCCTTGACCCCGCCGAAGGACGAGCCGCACACACGACGGCCGGTGATCAGCAGCCGCGGCACGATGTCGAGCGTCTCGCCCCTGCCGGCCACCCCCGCCACCGTGCACAGCCCCCAGCCCATGCGCGCCGCCTCGACGGCCTGGCGCATGACCGCCACATTGCCGGTGGCCTCGAAGGTGTAGTCGGCCCCGAAGCCCTCCGTGGAGTCGAGCACGGCCCCCACCGCGTCCGGTCCTCCCCGGATCAGCTCGGTGGCGCCCTGGCCCCGAGCGAGCCCCAGGCGCGCGGGAGAGACATCGATGCAGATGATCCGCTCGGCGCCCTGGAGGCGGCAGCCGGCCACGGCGCCGAGTCCGACCATGCCCGCGCCGAACACGGCGCATGTCGACCCCGGCTCCACCTTGGCCGTGTTGATGGCGGCGCCCAACCCCGTGGAGAGGCCGCAGGCGAACAGGCACGCCCGATCCAGCGGCGCGGCCGGATCGACCTTGGCGAGCGCGATCTCGGGCATCACCGTGTACTCGGCGAAGGTCGAGGTGCCCATGAAGTGGCGGATCGGCTCTCCGTCGCGGGAGAGGCGCGTGGTCCCGTCGGGCAGGAAGCCCTGGTTCTGCTGCTCGCGGATGGCGAGGCAGATGTTGGTCCGGTCGCTGGCGCAGTGCACGCAATACCCGCACTGGGGGGAGAAGAGCGTGACCACGTGGTCGCCGGGGGCCAGCGAGCGCACCCCCGCGCCCACCTGCTCGACCACCCCCGCGCCCTCGTGGCCGAGCACCGTGGGCGCGTAGCCCGAAGGGTCAGCGCCCGATGCGGTGTACAGATCCGTGTGGCACACCCCGCAGGCGTGCAGCGCGACGAGCACCTCGCCCGCCCGGGGCTCGGCGAGCTCGAGCTCCTGCACGGCGAGCGGCGCGCCGAACTCCTCCAGCACGGCGGCTCGCATCCTCATCGTGCGTCTCCTCGTCACTCGACGTTTCCGGCGCCGATCGTACGCCCTCGGCGTTCACTACATTGCCGCCGCGTGAGCGCCGACGTCTTGATCGGGGTCTACCCGCCGGCGGAGCTCTCGGCGCTGCGCGCGCGTGGCGGCAGCCCGGCGTGGCCGCTGCAGGAACCCGGTCTCACCCTCACCCACCTGGGGCGGGGAGCTGTGTGGCTGGCGCTGCGCGCGCTCGGCCTGGGTGCGGGGAGCCGGGTTGCGATGCCTTCCTATCACTGCGGCTCGGAGGTGGAGGCGGCGCACCTGGCCGGCCTCGAGATCGACTTCTACCGCGTCGACGAGCTGCTGCGCGTCGACGAGGAGGACCTGGCGCGGGCCGCAGCCGCCACCGACGCGGTGTACCTCATCTCGTCCTTTGGCTTCCCGATGGCCGCGCGGCCCTCGGGATCGCGCGTAATCGAGGACGCGGCCCACGGGCTCTTCTCCCGCCACGCCGGCTTGGCGCTGGGCGCCGGAGCGGACGCGGCGATCTTCTGCCCGCGCAAGTCGCTCGGCACGCCCGATGGCGGAGCGGTGCTTCTGCCCGCCGGACTGCGCATCGACACCACCGACGGGCGTCCGCCCGTGGGACCGATGGCCCGGTCGGTCGCGTCGCTGGCAGCCGGCCGCGCGGCGATCGCCCGACCGCGGACCCTGCGGGCGCGCGCCGCTCGCGCCATCGGCCAAGCCAGCCGCGGAGACGCCGCCGCACGCGAGGGCACCCTCACCGAGACGGTGATCGGGGAGTGGAACCTGGAGGTCGCGGACATGGAGGCGGCGGCGCGGGCACCGTCGCGCCTCACCGCCGCCGTGCTGGGCCGGGTCGACGGCGCCGCGATCCGGGCGCGGCGCCGGCGCAACTACCTGCGCCTGCGCGACGAGCTGGCCGAGCTGACGCTCGAGCCCTTCCGCGAGCTGCCCGAGGGCACCTGTCCGCTCTACTTCCCCTTGCTCGCCGGGGACCGCGCCGGCACGATTACGGCGCTGCTCGAGCACGGCGTGCGCCCGCTCGAGGTGTGGCCGGTTCCCCACCCCCTCCTCGACCGCCAGCGCTTCTCAGGGCTCGAGCGGGCGCGCCGCGGCCTGCTCGCCCTGCCCGTGCATCAGGGCCTGGAGGACTGGCACATGGACATCGTGCTCGCGGCGGTCAAGGACGTGCTGGCCAAGCCCTCAGCCTGAAATCCGTCCCGGTCCTAGGACTCGGGCTCGATGCGGCGCACGATCACCACGGGCGTGCGCTCGTCCTGATTGCCGGCCGGGTTGTCGTTGAGAGCGGCGGTGAGCCATTCCCGGTCGACCCCCGGCGAGGCCGCCACCACCCACGCGCCGCTGAGATGGTTGGCGTCCACGATGGCCGCACCGCAACCCAGCCGCTGCGCCAGGTCGCGGGCGAGGCGGTCGGGGTCCCGCGGCCCGAGCACGAGGTGGTGGTCGTTGGGGGGCAGCGCCGCCGCGACATCGTCGATCAGGGCGGTGGCCTGGCCGGCCACGCGGTAGAACCAGCCCCGGCGACCCAGGGGCTTCGTCGCCACCGCAGCAAGCGCCCCGAGCACGACGCGCGGTCGCCCCGCCTCCATGATCGCGCCCTGCATCCCCGCCGGGCTGTGCAGCGGGCCGATGCTCCCCACGAAGCGGGAGAGCACCCGCGCGAGTGGCTCGGGCTCGATCAGCTCGAGCCCGATCAGCCGACCCTGGCCGGCAGACGCCGCGCTCTCGGCGAGGGCGATCACGTCGTCTGAGGTACGGATCCCGACGGTCGCGGTGTCGACGACGTCCAGGACGCCGGTGCGGGCGGTGATCATCTCCGTTCGCACCGGAAGGCGGCGGACGCCGAGCTGCTCCTCCTGGACCGGCGCGATGTTCGGCTCGGCGTGCGGCGGATCCTCGTCGAAGTGCTCGCGCAAGAGGGTGCCCAGCTCGCCGTTGCGCGGGTAGACCTCGGCCCCCTGGCGCCACGTCGCGCGAGCAGCGTCTCGCTCACCGGCCTCGAGCTGGAGCCGGCCGAGGGTCGCGTAATCCGAGGCGTAGACGAGATAGTCGGGCTCGAGCGCGACCAGCTCGGCGAAGTACCCCCGGGCGCGATCGGCGTCTCCGCGCTCCAGCGCCAGGCGCGAGAGCCGCTTGAGCGCATGGCGGCGCAGCTCGGGCTCGGCCAGCGCGCGCTCGAGCGCCTCCTCTGCCTCCTCCGAGCGACCGGCCTCCTCCAGCAGGTCGCTGAGCGTGAGCTCGTACCACTTGATCTCCGGCAGTCGCTCCCGGCCGGCGCGCAGCGCGGCGATCGCAGCGTCGGACTCGCCGCGGCGCATGAGCACCTCGGCCAGCGCCTCCGATGCCAGCCGCGTGTCGCCGCCACGTGCCAGGGCCAGGCGAGCCACGCGCTCCGCACGCTTCTCGTTGCCTTGAAAGCGCAGCGCGAGCCATGCGACCAGCGCGAGCGACTGCCCGTCCATCGCGGCCTCGTCGTCATCGAGCAGCCTCAGCGCGCGCGCGGGATCGCGCAGCCACACGCGGCGGGCCCGCCAGAGCCGGTAGCTTCGCAGCAGTGGCATCGGGGCCAGAGGCTAGCCGTGCGCGGGCAAAGGCTCCCGAAACGGACCTCCCGGCTGCGAGTATGTCGGGGTTCATGCGTCGCCGCGCCTCGTCCACGCTGTCCGCCCTCCGCGCAGTCTTCCGACTGCCGCACGGATGGGTCGACGCCGTGCGCCAAGTCGCCATCTGGGTGGCTGTCGACCTCTTCTACGAGGTCGTCCGCGGCCTCACCGAGGGCAGCGACGCAACGGCCCTGGCCAATGGCCGAGCGGTGGTGGACATCGAGCGCACCACGGGCACCTTCTTCGAGGTCGACCTCCAGCAGGCTGTGCTGCCGCACGCCTGGATCATCGACACCGCCGACTTCCTCTACATGAACGCCCACCTCCTGGTCTGCACCGGGTTTCTCACCTGGCTGTACCTGCGGCGCAACGAGACCTTCTACTTCGTGCGCAACATGTTCATCGCCGGCATGGCGCTCGCCTGCGTGGTGCACGCGATCCTTCCCACGGCGCCGCCTCGCCTGCTGCCGCAGTACGGGTTCGTCGACACCATCCAACGCTTCGCCCACGTCAACCAGGACTCGGGGGCCATCGCCTCCCTGGTGAACAAGTACGCAGCGGTGCC
>JBBSIW010000125.1:0-6739 GCA_038231895.1 Solirubrobacterales bacterium
CTTCGGCGCCCGCGGGGGCGGCGCGCGCGTGGCGGCGATCGAGCCGCTGTTTCCGAAGCGGTGATCGACAGCCACACCCACCTCGACCACTGCGAGCCGCACGACTCGCAGCTCGTCGCCGAGGCCGAGCGGGTCGGCGTGCGGCGCCTGCTGAGCATCGGGATGAACGGGGCCTCGTGCCGGGCGGCGCTGGTCGCGGCGGAACGGTTCCCTCAGGTCCATGTCGCGATCGGGCGCCATCCCAACGAAGCCACCGGCTTCGACGACGCCGACCTCGGCGAGCTGCGTGCGCTTGCGGCGCACGAGCGCTGTGTCGCGATCGGCGAGACCGGGCTGGACTACCACCGAGACGACGCTCCGCGCGCCGACCAGGCGCGGGCGTTCGTGGGCCAGATCGAGCTGGCGCACGAGACGGGCAAGCCGCTGATCATCCACACCCGCGACGCGCAGGAAGACACGCTGGCCACCCTGGACGCCCATGCAGGTGGCCTCATCGTGGTCATGCACTGCTTCTCCATGCCCGAGCGGCTGGAGGACTGCCTGGCGCGGGGCTGGATGATCTCCTTCGCCGGGAACGTCACCTATCCCAGCGCCGGCGACCTCGCCGAGGCGGCGGTCCGGGTCCCGGAGGAGCGGCTGCTGGTGGAGACCGACGCGCCCTATCTGGGGCCGCAGCCGGTCCGGGGCAGGCCCAACCAGCCCGCCCACGTGGTGCACACCGCGCGCTTCCTGGCCGAGCGCCGGGGCGTCAGCTACGCGCAGCTCGAGGCGACCGTCGAGCGCAACGCGGCGGAGGTGTTCGGGTGGTGATCGCCCCGGAGCTCCCCACGCAGCCCAGTCTGCGGCGCATGCGCCAGTTCAACGTACGCCCGAACCACGAGCTGGGACAGAACTTCCTCATCGACTCCAACCTGCTCGCCGTGATCGGACGCGCCGCCGCGCTGGCGCCGGACGACGTGGTGCTCGAGATCGGCGGGGGCTTGGGCGTCCTCTCCGAATACCTCGCCTCACGCGTGGCCCACGTCCACGTGGTCGAGGTCGACGCCCGCCTCGAGCCGGCCCTGCGCGATGCCCTGGATCCGTTCGGCGGGCGCGCCAGCCTGCACATCGGCGATGCGCTGACCCTCGACCTCGGGGCGCTGCACCCCGTGCCGGGCAAGGTGGTCGCCAACCTTCCCTACGGGATCGCCGCGACGGCCCTCCTGCAGACGATCGAGGCCCTTCCCGAAGTCTCGCTGTGGGTCGCGATGGTGCAGCGCGAAGTCGGCGAGCGATTGGCCGCGACCCCCGGCACCGGGGCCTACGGCGTGCCGTCGGTGATGGCCCAACTCGCGTGTGACGTCCGCGTCGTGCGGCGCGTCTCGCGCAGCGTGTTTCACCCCGTGCCCAACGTGGACTCGGTGCTGGTGGGTCTCGAGCGCCGGGGGCCTGCGGCGCCGCCGGAGCTGCGTAGGCTGGTGCACGCCGCCTTCGCCCACCGGCGCAAGACGCTGGCCGGCTCGCTTGCGCTCGCCCCGGGCGCCGGTCGCGAGCGGCGCTCGCGCGCTCGCGACGCGCTGCAAGCCATGGACCTGCCCGCCGACA
Organism: Solirubrobacterales bacterium; assembly: GCA_038231895.1. Taxonomy (GTDB): domain Bacteria; phylum Actinomycetota; class Thermoleophilia; order Solirubrobacterales; family Solirubrobacteraceae; genus JALYZC01. Next base: position 1,585 of record JBBSIW010000125.1, read on the forward strand.
CCCGGGCCGAGCGCCTGACCCCCGAGCAGTTCCGCGAGCTGGCGAACCGGCTTGGCCCATGACCCCGCTCGCCGCGCGGGCGCCCGGAAAGGTCAACCTGTGCCTCTATGTGGGTGAGCGCCGCGACGACGGCCTGCACGAGCTCGTGTCGCTCGTACAGGCCGTCGAGCTCGCCGACGAGGTCGCGCTCGAGCCCGCGCCCCCCGGAGCGCGTGAGGACGAGGCGATCTGCGCCGGCGTCGATGGGCCCAACCTCGCCGTCACGGCTCTCGCCGCCTACCGCGCTGCCACCGGCTGGGACGCCCCCCCGCAGCGGCTGACCATCGAGAAGCACATTCCCGTGGCGGCCGGGATGGGCGGCGGGTCCAGCGATGCCGCCGCGGCACTGCGTCTCGCCGCGCAGGCGGCGGGAGCCCCCGACGATCCCAGGCTCCATCGGATCGCGCCCGGTGTGGGCGCCGACGTCGCCAGCCTGCTCTACCCCGGCCTCGTGCTCATGACCGGAGCCGGTGAACGAGTTGCGCCGACGGCTGCGCTTGCGCCCTTCACATTGCTCGTGATCAGCCTCCCCGCTCGCCTGTCGGCCGCCGAGGTCTACCGGGAGGCAGACCGCCTCGACCTTCCGTGCCGGGGCGAGGAGCTGAAGGCGAGGCAGCGGGAGCTCGAGGCCGCGCTGGACCGTGGAGGAGGCCTTCCACGGGAGCTGCTGCGCAACGACCTCGAGCCCGCCGCGCGCTCGTTGTGCCCGGCCATTGGCGAGGCGCTGCACGCGGCCGCGGCGGCCGGAGCGCAGCGGGCGCTCGTCAGCGGCTCGGGCCCCACGGTGTTCGGCGTCTTTCCGGGACGCGAGCCCTCGGTCGACTTCACGGCGCTGAGGGGCTATCCAGGCGCGCGTGTTCTGCGCCCGCTCACGTCGTGAAGCGCTTCTCCTTGGAGCGGACCTGATCGTCGGCGGGCTTCGGCACAATGTGCACAGCATGAGCAACACCGCCATCACCTACCTCGTCGGGGCATGCGCAGGGGTCTTCTCCCTGGCCGCGTTCTCTGCCTACGTGTTGGTCCCGGCCTGGAACGCCTACGACCGAGGGTGGCAGCGCGCGGCTGCGGTGTTCCTCGCCCTCTACGTGCTGATGGCGATGGCCGGCGCAGGCGCCGGAGCGGGGCTGCTGGTGGTCTATTTCTGGGACGGCATCGGCTAGCGGCCGGGTGCCCAGCGCGCCTTCGCGCCTACACTTGCCTGCATGTCATCGCCCGTGCGGCGCCTCCACGTCACGCCCGCGCCCGCTGACACCCCGGGTACAGACGAGCTGAGCGGACTCGAAGCGGTTGCCGCCGCTGTCGAGGCCGGCGCCGGGCTCCCCGAGGTCGTGCGCGCGGCTGGCCGCGTGCTCGATGCCAGCCTGGCCCTGCTCGATACCAGCGGCAGTCCGCTTGCCGTCGCGCCCGACTCCCCGGCGGATGAGCGCCTGCTTCTCAACGGCGGCGCTGGCGTCGAGGACTTGGAGCTGCGGGTTGCGGGCGAGCCGGTCGCCCACATGCGCTTACGAGCACGAGGCGTCCCGCCCGCTGCGAGCCTCGTCACGGTGGTGCGCGCGTTGCTGGCCTCCGAGGCGGAACGGGTCCGGGCCCCTGAGCGCGCATCCGAGCAGGCGGTCTCGGGCTTCCTGCACGCCCTGCTGGAGCGTCGTTATGGAAGCCGGGACGAGCTGCTGGGGGCTGCCGCGAAGCTCGGTCTGGCCCTGAAGTCGGGGGGCAGCATCGTGGTCGCGCACGTACATCCGCTCATCCCCACCGATGGTGACTGGCGGCGTCGGGTGCTGACGGTGGCCGAGCGGGGCGCGCGAGCTGCGGTGCCGCGCGCCCTGGCCGCGCTGGCCGAGCGCGCGGATGCGCGCTCCGGCGAAGTCGTGCTCCTCGTCCCCAACGAGGACGACAGCGCCGGGGGTCGAGCGGCGGAAGCCCTGCTGCGTGAGCTGCAGGCCACTCTGCACGGCTACAGCTTCGTCGTCGGCCGCAGTCGCCTTGCCCGCGATCCGCTGGAGCTGGCGCGAGCGGGCAAGGAAGCGCTGCTGGCCGCCAACGTGGCCATGGCCGACGAGGCCTCGACGGTCCTGGCCTTCGATGACATGGGCACCTACACGATTCTGCTCACCTCCATGACCGACGGGCCCGAGGAGCTCCAGCGCTTCTACGCCGACACCGTGGAGCCGATCTGCGCCTATGACGAGCAGTACGAATACGGCCTGGTGCAGACGCTGGAGACGTTCCTGGACTGCGACGGGAACGTGGCGCAGACCGCAGAGCGCCTGTTCGCCCATCGACACACCGTCCGCTACCGGCTCAAGCGCGTGCGTGAGCTGTCGGGCATCGACATCCTCTCGAGCGACGGGAGAGAGAGGCTGTCGCTCGGCCTCAAGGCGATGCGGGTGCTTGGCATCGCCGCGCCCGGCGGCCCGGCCTCCGAACCCGGGGCCGAGGGCGGCCGTGTGCCGGGAGGCCGCCAGGACCGCGCTCGCTGATGGGCTTGAGCTCCGGCGACCCGGTCCCGCAGGAACTCTGCGTGGTCACCCCGGCGGGGGAGGAGATAACGCTGGGCTCGGTCCTGTCTGGAACGGACACGTTGGTGATCTTCCTGCGCCACCTGGGCTGACTGCCCTGTCGCGAGCACCTGGTCGAGGTGTCCCAGCGGACGGATGAGTTGGGCGCGCGGCCGATCTGCATCACCTTCGCGCCCTCATCCCTCCTTGGTGCGTTCGAGCGCGAGATGGGGCTCGACATCCCGCTTTACGGCGATCCCCATCGGGCGATCTACGAGGCCTTCGGGTTCGAGCGCGGGTCGGTGGCGCGAGTGTGGCTGGACCCGCGGGTGTGGATGCGCTACGCGAAGCTGCTGGCGCGCGGAAGGCGGTTCACGCGCATCGCGCAGGACACCCTCCAGCTCGGGGGTGACGCCGTGATCGACGCGGAAGGGCGCCTGCGCTGGATCTACCGCAGCCATGGGCCGGAGGATCGCCCGAGCGTGGACGAGCTGATCGCCGCGATCGACAGCGCGTAAAGGCTATTCCGTCGAGGCGCCGACCACGGCGGGCTCCGCCTCCTCGGGCTCGACCAGCGGCAGGTGCTTGAGCAGCTCCAGGTTCTCCTGGGGGTCGAGCACCGAGTGCTGCGCGCAGGCAGGCACCAGCTCGCCAGACTCCGGGTGGGCCATCGCGTAGGAGCAGGCTTGCAGGCGCTCCTGTGTCGCACGGATCCGCGGGTCGTCTGACATCTCGCCGCGCTGCAGCCCCTCCCAAGCCGGGCGCACGTCCTTGGCGTCCATGAAGGAATGCATGACGAACGTGATCGGCTTGGCGCCATGGCGCAGCAGGCGTCCCCCGCCAGCCCGGCGCACGAAGCGCGCTGCCCATCGCAGCGCCACCGGAACCGTGCGGGGGTGGCGCGCGCACACCCGCGCGAGCTTGACCGGCAGGTACGGCGCCTCGAAGTCCATCCCGCCAAAGCCTTGGTAGATGGCATCGCGGACCTCGAAGTCTGCGGGCACGCGATCGTCGATCAGCTGCACGTAGCGGTCGCCGACGTAGACGCCGTAGGCCGAGCGGTTGCAGCGCGCGTCGCCGATCTGGAACACGTTCCAGGCCAGGTGGCCGCCGGCGCCGCGCTCCATCTCCGCCCACACGCGGTCGCCGCTGACGTCCTCGTAGTCGTCCTTCCATCGGTTCGTGTTCCCGATGAACGCCGCAGGCTGGAAGGAGAACATGTGAAAGCCCATGTGCCGGCAATCCGCGATGACTTGAGCTATCTGGCCGACGTTGCGCGGCGTCACGGTCATGTTGTGGGCGAGGTAGCTCTGGATGCCGTGCTCGCGCTCCAGGCGTCCGAACATCTGGCAGAACCGCTCGCGATGGGGATTGAGCTCACGCTCGCTCTTCACCTGCTTGATTCCCCGGCGCCCGTACATCATCGAGTCGAAGTGGCCGGCGAAGGACAGCGAGGAGAAGCGTGGACTGCCGTCGGAGCTCAGGGCCAGGCGCTCGAGATGATCGTAGTCGAAGTCGCCGTGGGACATGCTCATCGGCTTGCGCCCATGGCGCTCCATGGTGAGCAGCGCCTGTGCGTGGTCCTCCGGTGACAGGAGCGTCACCTCGCCGCCGATCAGCTGCGCGTACTGGCCGGGTCCCCGCTCGCGGCGCAGCAGCCCCATCTGCTCATCGATCTCGCGGATGGTGTGCGCGCCGTCGACGCGCACCCGGTTGGCGTCGCGCGAGTGGTAGCAGGGGGTGCAGGCCAGGTTGCAGCGGGGGAAGACCCCGTGGGTTCCCTCGCACCCGGTGCTCCGGCGACCGAGGGCCTGGCGCTCGTCCTTGACGTGGTCTGGGAGCTCATCCCAGCGCCGGCGCAGGGCGGCCTCGGTGTCGGGGTGCACCGGGCGGGTGGCGAGCTCGAGGTGTCGCAGCCGCTCGCGCAGTCCTGCCGTCACGACGCGGCCTCGGCGTCGAGGAGCCCGAAGACGTCATCGACCTGCGACCAGCCGATGCGCAGCAGGAACTGGCTGTTGCGCCCGTAGGACTTCGCGCCCATGAGGAAGAACGCTGGCTCGGGGTTGCGTAGCGTGTCGGGCCCGTGGCTCTCCTGCGCGAGGCAGTCGCCGCCGGCTGCACCGAGCAGCGCCGCGGCGAGCTTCATCGGTCCGGCGGTCGCGTAGCACTCGTGGACCTGGAGCTGGCGGTAGAGCGTGAAGTCGCCCACGCCCCCGTTGAGTCCGAGGACGCGGTCGACCTCCACCTCCTCGGCGGCGCCATTGCGCAGGGTGACGGCGACGCGGCCGCCGCGGGCGCTCAGCGCCTCGACCACCCGACCGGTATGCAGCTCGATCGCGGGCGACGCGCCCCGTCCCAACTCATCGGCTGCGGCATTGAGGGCGGCGCGCTCGGGCAGGGGGTCGTCAGCCACCGCGCCCCAGTTCGGCTCGGCGCTGCGCACGGCCCAGATCACACGCGTGCCCGCCGCGTTGCGTGCGAACGCGGCCAGCTCGCGGGCCGCGGTCTGCGCGGAGTGGCCGGCCCCCGTGAGCAGGATCGTCTGACCCGCCCAAGCCTCGGGCTCCCCGGCGAAGGCCGGAAGCCGCTGCTCGATGCGCTCGGCGAACGCCCGCTCA
>JBBSIW010000126.1:0-6680 GCA_038231895.1 Solirubrobacterales bacterium
CGGGGTCGACGGTGGCCAGGAAGCCGACCTCTCCGTGGTTGACCGCGAAGACGGGGATCCCAGTGTCGGCGTAGGCCCGCAGCGCCTGGAGGATCGTGCCGTCGCCCCCCAGGACGACGCAGAGGTCGACGTCCGTGCTCACCGCCGCGTCGGGCACGCAACCCCCGTTCGCGGCGACGGCGTGCTTGCGGGTCTCCTCCGGATCGAAGCGCAGCTCGATCCCGTCTTTCGCGGCGAGCCGCCGAAGCGAGCTCAACGCCGCTGCCACCTCCCCCGGACGCCGATGCGTGAGCACGGTCACCCGGCGAGCCGGGACGCTCACGGCTCCACCCCGCGCGCGGAGGCGTCCAGGTCGATCACGCCCGGGCGCGCACGCTCGGCCAGCCACACGAAGGTCTCGCGGTTGCCCTTGGGCCCTGGCAGACGGGAGGACGCGAACCCTTGCACGGATGCGCCTGTCGCCTGGGCGAACCGGGCCACGTCGAGCATCGCCGCCCGGCGCTCGCTCGGCTCGCGCACGACTCCCCCCTTGCCGACCCGGCCCCGCCCGACCTCGAACTGCGGCTTGCACAGGGCGAAGCAGTCGAAGCGCTCGGCGGCGCAGCCCAGCACTGCGGGCAGCACCTTGGCCAGGGAGATGAAGGAGACGTCGACCACGACGAGGTCCGGCGCGAATGGCAGGTCGTGGGCGCGCAGGTCCCGGGCGTTGGTGCGCTCGCGCACGGTCACGCGTGCATCCTCGCGCAGCGCCCAGCTCAGCTCCCCGTAGGCCACGTCGACGGCGACGACATGCGCCGCGCCGTGCTGGAGCAGGCAGTCGGTGAAGCCGCCGGTGGACGCGCCGACATCGAGGGCATGGCGACCCGCGACCGCAAGACCAGTGGCCTCCAGGGCGTTGGCCAGCTTGCGTCCCCCCCGCGACACGTACGCGGCCCCGGGATCGACCGCGACCTCGACATCGTCGGCCACGAGCTGTCCGGGCTTGACGGCGCGCCGGCCATCGCCCCCTACGCGCACCTCGCCGGCCATAACCGATGCGGCGGCGCGGGTCCGCGTGCCGAACAGGCCGCGTTGCGCGAGCAGGGCGTCGAGGCGGACCTTTGACACGGGGGGAACCGTATCGGCACGCCTGCGCTCAGCTACGATCGCGGGAATGTCCCCGCTTCCCCTTCCGCGCTCGGTCCGGTGGATTCCTTGGCAGGCGGTGATGACGCTGGGCATGCGCGTCGCCCAGGAGGGCCGCGAACGCTGGAGCCGGCTCACGCCGCACGAGCAGCGACGGGTCAAGGAGATCATGCGAATGTCGCGTGGCCGCCTCGACCGTCTCAGCGAGAGTCAGCGGCGGGAGCTGCGCGCAATCGTCTCGAAGGCACTCGGGCGGGGCTGAGCCGGCTACGCGCTGACCGTCGGGCGCGGCTCGAGCACGGCTGCCTCGATGCGCTCGGCGATGCGCTTGCCGGTGAAGCCGACCTCGTCGTGCAGGAGGGCCGGCTTGCCGTGCGTGACGTAGCGGTCGGGCAACCCCACGCGGAGGATTCGAGGCACCCGGGCCCCGGCATCGGAGAGCGTCTCCCACACGGCCGAGCCAAAGCCGCCCATGAGGACCCCCTCCTCGACGGTCACCAAGAGCTCGTGCTCCGCCGCGAGCTGAGCCATCAGGCCGGCATCGATCGGCTTGGCGAAGCGGGCGTCGGCGACGGTCACCTCGAGGCCGCGCTCGGAGAGCAGCGCCGCGGCCTCCAGGCCCTTCTGCACCCCGCTGCCATAGCCCACGATCGCCACGCGCTTTCCCTCACGCAGGATCTCGCCCGTCCCAATCTCCATGGCGGCGGGCTCGCTGGGCAGTGCCACCCCGATCCCCTCGCCGCGCGGGTAGCGCAGCGCGACGGGGCCGTCGTCGTGGCCCAAGGCCGTGTGCAGCATGTGGACGAGCATCGCCTCGTCGCGCGGCGCCATCAGGACCATGTTGGGCAGGCAGCGCAGGTAGGCGATGTCGAACGTTCCGTGGTGGGTGGGCCCGTCGTCGCCCACGAGGCCCGCCCGGTCCATGGCGAAGACGACGTTGAGCGACTGCAGGCACACGTCATGGACGATCTGGTCAAACGCCCGCTGGAGGAAGGTCGAGTAGATCGCCGCGACGGGCTTGGCACCCTGCAGGGCAAGGCCGGCAGCGAACAGGATGGCGTTCTGCTCGGCGATGCCGACATCGAAGTAGCGCTCGGGCATCGCCTGCTGGAGGAAGTTGAGCCCCGTGCCCGTGTTCATGGCTGCTGTGATGCCCACCACGCGGCCGTCGCGCTCGCATTCGTCCACAAGCGCCTGGCCGAAGACCGCGGTGTACTGCGGCGGCGCGACGGGCGCCGCCCCGCCCGGCGCCGGGACCTTCAGCCTGGCCGGCGCACCGTGAGCGATCGAATGGGGCTTTGCCGCGTGCCACTTCTCCATCCCCTCGAGGTCGCCGTCCTCCGCCGGGCCGAAGCCCTTGCCCTTCACGGTGGCGATGTGCACCACGACCGGGCGCTCGGCCGCGAGCGCCTCGCCCAGGGCCTCGCGCAGCGCGTGCACGTCGTGGCCGTCGATCACGCCCATGTAGGCCCAGTCGAGCTCCTCCCACCACAGGCCCGGCGCCCAGAACGCCTTGATTGACTCCTTGAGTTGCGGGCCGAGCTGCTCGAAGCGGGCCCCGATGCCGACCGGCAGCTTGGACAGGCCTCCCTCCACGCCCTCGCGGACCTTCCACAACTTGGGGTTCATGCGGACCCGGTTGAAGTAGCGTGACAGCGCTCCGACGTTCGGAGAGATTGACATGCCGTTGTCGTTGAGCACCACGACCATCGGGGTGCCCAGCCCGCCGGCGAGGTGGATCGCCTCGAAGGCCACCCCTCCGGTCATCGCTCCATCTCCGATCACCGCCACGACGCGGCCGTCGGGAGCGTGGCCCTGGCGCATGGCCTCCTTGAGCCCGACGCCGTATCCGATCGAGGTCGACGCGTGGCCGGCGCCCATGATGTCGTGCTCGGACTCGGCGATCGAGCAGAACGGCGCCAGGCCCCCGTACTTGCGGATCGTGTCCAGCCGCTCACGGCGGCCGGTGAGCACCTTGTGGGGGTAAGCCTGATGGCCGACGTCCCACAGGACCTTGTCGCGCGGGGACTCGAGCACCGAATGCAGCGCGACCGCCAGCTCGCAAGCTCCGAGATTGGCCCCGAAGTGGCCGCCGATCTCGCCGATCGTGTCGATGATCACCTCGCGCACCTCCTGCGCAAGCCCTTGGAGCTGGTCGTCGGAGAGGCCGTGGAGGTCCTGCGGCCCGTCGATGCTCGGCAGCAGTGCGGTCACGACGTGCGGGTGTAGATGAAGCTCGTGATCTGCAGGAGCTCGCCGGCGCGCAGCCCGTCGGTTCCCTCGAGTGCGGCGCGCGCCTTGCCATAGGACTCGGCGGCCAGCTCGCGAGCGCGGGGCAGGCCGTAGGCGCTAACGTAGGTGAGCTTGCCCAGGCGCTCGTCGCTGCCCCGGGGCTTGCCCAGGTCCTGGTCTGTCCCGGTGACGTCAAGGATGTCGTCCACGATCTGGAAGAGAACGCCCAGCTCGGCCGCGTAGGCGCGAGCTGCGATTGTCGCAGGTTGCGGTAAGCCGGCCAGTAGCAATACGCACTCGATCGAGGCCTCGATCAGTCGCCCTGTCTTGAGCTCGTGCAGCCGTCGCAACTCGGCCGCGCCGGCGTCGGGGGCGTCGACGACGTCGAGGTACTGGCCGCCGACCATGCCGCCGACTCCGGTCGCCGCTGCCAGCTCGCGCGCCGCCGCGATCACCCGCTCCGGCGGACCCTCCTGCGTGCCCAGGAGGTGGTGGAACGCCTCGGCATACAGACCGTCGCCGGCCAGGATCGCCACGTCCTCTCCGTAGACGACGTGACAGGTCGGACGGCCGCGGCGCAGCGCGTCGTCGTCCATGGCCGGCAGGTCGTCATGGATCAGCGAGTAGGTGTGGATGAGCTCGATGGCCGCGGCGAGCGGCAGCACGCGCGCCGTCTCGAGTCCCGTGGCCCGCGCGGTGGCGAGCGCCAGCACGGGCCTGATCCGCTTGCCGCCGGCCAGCAGGGAGTAGCGCATCGCCTCCTCGAGGCCGTCGATGGCCGCCTCGGGAGCGAAGCGCAGCGCCTCGAGGTAGTGCTCGACCTCCTCGCGCAGGGCTTCCGGATAGTCGTCGGCCACGGCGCGCTCAGAGCAGCTGGCTCTGATGGGCGGAGGGCGCCTGGGCCCCGGCGCGAACCTCGCGCTCGAGCTCGGCGGCGGCGTCGGCGGCGAGGCGCGCGCACTCGTCCACGAGCCTGGCCGTCTCATCGGGCGAGAGCTCCCCGCCGCGCAACCGGGCTGCGGCGTCCAGGAGCTGGACGCAGACATCGTCGAGGTGGTCGGAGGCGGCGGTCATCCGGTGGTGGGATTCTCCCGGACCGAGCGCAGGACCGACCCCAGGACGCCGTTCACGAACCCCGGCGCGTCGGTGCCACAGAACGTCTTGGCGGTCTCGACGGCTTCGTCGATCGCCGCCTCGGGCGGTATGGGACCCTCGTCGGCGACAAGATCTGGATGCAGGACCTCGAGGAGGGCCACGCGGAGGATGTTTCGCTCCAGGGGCGCGATCCGGTCGAGGGTCCACCCGTCGGCGTAGCGCTCGATCAGCTCGTCGAGCTCCTCTTGATGATCTTCCGCGGCATGGGCGAGCGCCATCGTGAACGGGCGCGCCGTGGGGGGAAAGAGCTCGTCCAGCGGCCGGCCGGTGAGGTCGTGCTGGTAGAGCGCAAACGTGGCGGCGCGCCGTTGCTCGGTCCTACGCACGTGACACGTACTCGCCCGAGCGGGTGTCGACGCGCACCCGCTGGCCGACATCGACGAACAGCGGTACGTTGATCCTGGCTCCGGTCTCGAGCGTCGCGGGCTTGGTCCCGCCGCCCGACACCGAGTCGCCGCGCAGCCCCGGGTCGGTCTGAGTGACCTCGAGGTCCACGGCGCTGGGCAGTTGGACGTCGGAGGGGGTCCCGTCCATGAACAGCACGTCGATCTCGTCCGAGGGCTTGAGCCAGCGCAGTTGGTCGGCGATCGACGCTTCCGCGACCGTGAGCTGCTCGAAGGAGTGGGCGTCCATCAGATGGGCGTCGGTGCCGTCGGCGTAGAGGAACTGCATCTTGCGCGACTCGGTGTGGACGGCGCGGAACTTCTCTCCAGCCCGGAACGTCCGGTCGATGACCGCGCCGTCGGCCGAGCGCCGCAGCTTGGTCCGCACGAACGCGCCGCCCTTGCCGGGCTTTACGTGCTGAAACTCGAGCACCTTGAAGATCGTGCCCTCGACCTCGATGTGGTTGCCGTTCTTGAGCTGGTTGGTCGAGAGGGTCGCCACAGGGCGTGCAAGGGTAGCGGCGCGGGTGCCGCGCAGCAGCTACGGGGAGCTGGATCGCTACCCCGGCGGCGTTGACAGTTCAGGCCGCGGATTTCAGTAGTGCTCCTTGTGGCCGGGCTTTGAGTCGCTGCCCGCTCGCCAACTCCACGCGGAGCTCCAGCGGGCGGGCGCGGCGTGAAGATCGCATATGCGCTGGCAGATCTTGCGGTTCGACGCGCCGGTACTGGCCTATTCGGACCACCCCGTCGTCCTCTGGACGATCGACGTCCAGCGAACAGCGCCTTTCTCACGGCCAGGTCTCGGACCGCTCGGCGCACTCGAGATCCGAGTGCCGATCGCCTTGTGAAGCCGTCTTATGACCTCGAGGCGAGCGTGCGCTTGAGGTTCCCGCGGACACCGAGGCGTGTCTTCAGAAATCGACCGAAGCAGGCCGCCCTGAAGCACCATCCGAGACGCGCGCCTATGGTCCCTTTCGAGCTTGCCACCTGACGCCTGGTTCCAGGCTACGGGGACGGCGCGCCGTAACCTGTGGCAGGTGGTTGCCTTCAAAGAGCTTCCCTCGCTGCCACCCATCACCGTCGAGGTGGAGCCGATGTTCGACTACGTCGCGCTCGACTCCCCGCGGAGCCCACCCGACCTCCATCTCGTGGCCCGTCTCGCGCGCAACTACAGCGAAGAGGAGGACGGCGGCGAGCGGCTGCGGCTCGCGCTCGTCGCCGGCCACCCCGTCGACAGCCACGACCTCATCATCCTCGCCTACATTTGGCGCGCCGAGACACAGGAAGTCGTGTGGGGGCTCGAGCGCTGGTCCTCACCCGAGCCGACGCTGGTGCTCTACCGGCTCGACCCGGGCTTTGAGTCGCTGCCCGCTCGCCAACTCCACGCGGAGCTCCAGCGGGCGGGCGCGACCGCACTCGCCGAACAGACGCGCGCGGTCCTCGCCGCCTGAAACGCCCACCAGCCCGCCCACACGCAGCGCGGCGGACGAACCTCGTTTCCGAGCCATTTACCGGGTGGCCCGGATTACACGTCGCGCTCGTCTTTCCGACGGACGCGGGCGTCTGACTCAAGCCTCGCAAACCTGCCGGTCTGGACGAGATCCAGGTGCCCTGGCTGGCCAGGCTGCTGGCTTCCGCATCGTCTCGGCGAGGCCAGAGTCATTTTTCCCTTTACGGACGCTCCCAGCTCGTCCGGAGCAGGCTTCTCCGGTAGCCGTGGGCTTCGCGGAGCCACTCGCGCGAAGTTCCGCAATGTAGGAGGATGGTGGGGATGGAGGCGGGCGA
>JBBSIW010000127.1:0-6649 GCA_038231895.1 Solirubrobacterales bacterium
AGTGCCCGGCGTCCCATCCGGCTGGGAGAGCGCTGGGTCGTTGGGGGCCGCGCGCAGGCTCAGTCGCCCAACGGGAACGACGGCGCGGACGCGTGGATCGCCGCGCAGCGCGTCGAGCAGCTCCCGCGCGGAGGTGCCCGGGGCGGGGGCAACGGTCTCGAGGCCGATCTCGGGCACGCTGGGTCCGGCCCGGCGCGCGCCGGCCCTGGCCAGCAGCCCCCGAGCGGCGGATGCGTGGGCCGTGGCACCGTGGCCGCCTCGGAGCAGGACCTCGAAGCGCCCGTCAGCCGCCGCGCCGGCGGGAGCAGCCAGGCCGAGGGCGCCCGCCACGGCGAGCAGGCCGATCGAGAGCGCGCGACACATCTGCATACCCAAACCCGGAGGCTACTTGCAGTCGCGCCGCTCAGGCGCCGATCAGAAGCCGAGCGCGAACTTGGCGTCCTCGCTCATGCGCTCGGGCGTCCACGGCGGAGTGAACACCATCTTCGGCACCACATCCTGGACACCCTCGAGCTCGCCCACGAATTCCTTCATCTGCTCGGCCACCTGGTCTCCGATCGGACAGCCGGGGCTGGTGAGCGTGAACGTGATGTCCACCCGCGGGCCCTCGACCTCGACGTCGTAGACCAATCCGAGCTCGACGAAATCGAGCCCCAGCTCAGGGTCGATCACGTTGGTGAGAGCATCGGTGACTTCGTCGACGGTGGGCACCAGGTTGAGTGTAGCCGTGCCGCTGCGATAGGTTGCCGACATCCTTGCCTTCGATGAACAGCCTGAGGGATCGACCAACCTTCCCGTGCTGCGCTGCAGCGGCGACGAGGACATCGTCACCAAGGGCCGCCGGCGGCGACCGCTGAGCCGGGCCGGCCGGGTCGCCCGGGCGTACAATGGCCTGGTCGTCGATCTCTCCGAGCTCGTGTTCGCCGACGCCTCGTTCATGGTCGACCTCGCGATGCTGGCCCGACGTCTGCGCCTGCGCGGTGCGGTCATGTGGATCCGCGGTGCTCAGCCCTACATCCGCCGGCTGATCGAGCTGGTGGGCGTGGACAGGCTGCCCAGCGTGGCCTTCGAGGGCCAGGCACCGGCGACCGTCTGACCGCGACCGGCGCGGCCGTGCGCTGGCTGGCGTCGCTGGCGCTCGCGTAGCCTGTAGCCATGCCGTTGGTGCTCATGCTGGTGTTCGTCGTCGTCCCGATCGCCGAGCTGGCCGTCATCGTCCAGGTCGGCCAGGCGATCGGCACGCTGCCGACCATTGCGATTCTGGTGCTCGACTCGATCGTGGGCAGCTGGCTGCTCAAGACGCAGGGGCGGGCGGCATGGCGGCGCTTTACCGGGGCGCTGACTGAGAACCGCGTGCCCACGGCCGAGGTCCTCGACGGGGCGCTGGTCATCTTCGGAGCCGCGTTCTTGATCACGCCGGGGTTCATCACTGACGTGATCGGGCTCCTTCTCCTGCTGCCCCCCACTCGGGCCCTCATCCGGCGCTCGCTGGTGGGCTACTTCTCGCGGCGCTTTCTGGTCCGAGGGATGGGCGCGGCCGCCCGACGGGGCCGCAGCGGGAAGCCAGGAGGCGGTGCCGGACCCCGCTCCGAGCCACCCCGTGACGTCGAGGGTGACGCCGTCGACGCCGATCCGCCACAGCTGCCCCGATGATCACGGCGGAGCACGAGCAGGCTCGCTCGAGATCGGGCGATGACTTCACAGATGCGGTCACGTTCGCGTTCGGAGACGCCGATGCCGAGCTCTACGGCCTGGGCCGCGTGGGCATCGCCCCAGTCGCGGGCACGATGAGCGCACTGGCCATCGTGTTCTCGGCAGGCGAGCCCGTGGCCGTACGCGCGCGGGGCGGCCTGGTCGCAGGCCGTGACGGCTGGGAGGACGTCGAAGCCGACGGGTTGAGCGTGCGCGTGCACGAGCCGCTGCGCGAGTGGTCGACGGCGTTCGCGCACGACGACTGCGGCTTCGATCTCTCGTTCACGGCGCTCGCGCCGGCGCTCGAGTTCGGTCCCGAGAGTACCGTCGCCCGCCGCGGCGGCATGCAGGGCTACGAGCACCTCTGTCGGGTGCAGGGCCGGGTCACCGTTGCGGATCGCTCGACGGAGGTGCGCTGCCTGGGCCAGCGGGGACACGCGTGGGGCACGCCCGACTGGAACGAGCTCGAGCGAGCCACGAGCCTGTCCGGCTGGATCCACGAAGACCGGGCGTTCGTCCTCCAGGCCGTCATGCCCGACGACGCGAAGGGTCACGACGTCGAGGCCGTATCCCTGGTCTCGCTCGAGGCCGGCGAGGACGGCCTGACCACAGTGCCCGCGCTGGACCCGCGGCTGTCCACCACATTTGACGCCGCGGGCCACCACCGCCGGGCCGGTTTGGAGTTCTGGCTCGATGAGGAGGGGTGCACGCGGCGGGCGGCCGGAGAGGTGCTGTGCGGCACGACGCTCGAGCTCGGCCGGTTGCGCATGGAGTGCGCCTTCTTCGCCTGGACCATGGACGGCGATCGGGGCGTGGGGCGCTATGAGATCGTGCGCCGAGCGTGAGTCCCATCCGGGCAGTCATCAGCGACTTCGGCGGCGTGCTCACCGCGCCGCTGCTGGAGGCGTTCACCTCGATCCAGGAGTCCACGGGCATCTCGATGGAGGCGCTGGGCACCGCGATGATGCGGATCTCGGCCCAGGAGAAGGCCAATCCGCTGTTCGCGCTGGAGACCGGCCGCCTGAGCGAGGCCGACTTCATCGCTCGCCTGGAGGCCGAGCTCTCGGCACACCTCAACCGCGATGTCGAGCTGCGCGGATTCGGCGAGGCGTACTTCGCCGAGCTGGCGCCCAACCAGGCGATGCTCGATTACATGCGCGGCCTGCGCGAGCGCGGCTACCGCTTGGCGATCCTCACCAACAACGTGCGCGAGTGGGAGCCGCTGTGGCGGCCCAAGCTGCCCGTCGACGAGATCTTCGAGCTGGTGGTCGACTCGGGCTTCGTGGGGATGCGCAAGCCCGACCGCGAGATCTACGAGCTCACCCTCGAGCGTCTCGAGCTTCCCGCCGAGGAGTGCCTGTTCGTCGACGACACCGAGGTCAACTGCGACGCGGCGCGTGACCTCGGCCTGACCGCCGTGCACTTTCGCGGCAACGAGCAGGCGATCAGCGAGATCGAGGCGGTGCTCGCCGGCGCGGCGCCCACCGGAGCCGGTTAGCTCACCCGCTCCACCGCGACGGTGGTCTCGACCTCCTCGCGCACGCGCCAGCCCTCGGGTGGGCCCAGGTCTCGAAACCGGGCGTCGACGACGGCTGTCGGTCCGGGCAGACCACCGCCGCCCGATCGATTCTTCCGCGCATCGTGGAACACGACGACTCCGCCCGGCGCCACGAGCGGACTCCACAGGTCCCAGTCCAGCCCGCAGCCGCGCTCGCTGTGGTCGCCGTCGATGAACACCAAGTCCAGCGGCTGAGACCAGCCGGCGGCCGTCTGCTCGCTGAGCTCGACGTGCCAGTGCAGGCGCGGCCCGCCCCGAGCGCGCGCCTCGCGCCCCACGACGCGCCGGGTGGCGGACTCCACGCCGCGCCACCCAGGCAGCAGGGCGTTGCCGGTGAACGGGTCGATCAGGTGGAGGTCGGCGTCGCGGGGCAGCGAGCGACAGAGCACGACGGCAGAGGAACCCTCATACACGCCGATCTCGACGACCGTGCGCCGCCCACGCGCAAGCTCTGTCAGGAGCGCAGCCTCCGCCGGGCTGTGCATGGCACGCGGCGGCACCAAGCCGCTTGCGAGCGCCACGGCGCGCAGGTGGATGCTGTAGCGCAGACGGTCGGGAGCCAGCCGGCGCACGCGCTCGGGAAGCAACATCGGCGGATTCTTGCCGACGCCCGCCTCCCGCAGGACGGCCCCCGCTGACGGCCCCCGCTAGTTCTCTGAGCCCAAACGGTCCCAGCAGTAGAGGTCGACGCACTCTCCGGCCAGCACGATCGCGCGCTCGCGCGTGAGCCAGGGAAGGACCGTCTCGAGCGCCTGCTCTTCGGCCACGCCGGCGTCGAAGGCCTCCTCGCCCCGAAACCCGGCGGCGATCTTCAGCGCTTCGCGACGGTTGACGCCGAGGGCCGCGAACGCGTTGATGAGGTACTCCTTGTTGGCGATCGGCGTGCCCACCTCCAGCGAGGCGTGCCAGGCGGCGAGCATCGAGAGGTCGTGGTCGTCGAGGTCGGACACGGCCTTGACGTAGTGAGATTCGAGCTCGGCCTCGGGGATCTCGTCGACCCACGCGCGGACGAGCTCGCCGAGCAGCTGGCGACGCGCCTCTCGCCCGACCGACTCGGCGATGACGCGGATGGCGTCCTTGGGTTCGATGAAGCACAGGGGCATCGGACCTCCGCTGGCGTCGGGAGCACTGCGACTCCGCGGACTGTACGCCGGGCGGTGGACGGCAAAGCATCGACCTGCTCCCTCGCCGCCCGACAGCTCAATTCAGCCACTCAGGGCCCGAACTCTCCCGAGCCCCCGGAGCTCGGGCTGGCACTGGCCGGCCTCGCGCTGGCCGGCTCGCCGGCGCTGGCCTCGGACGCACCCGACGGGCTGGACGCTTGCGCCGCGGACCCCTCCACACCGAACTCCGCTGCCGGGGTCGGTGCCCGCGGAGCCTGCGAGGTCGCTGAGGACGGGGCAGCGGATGCGGGTGGCTGCGCGCTCGGAGGCTCCGAGTGCGTGAGTGCCTCCACCCCACCCTCGGTCGCCGTCCGCGCAACCACGCGAGAAGCTCGCACGCCGCGGTCAGAGCGTGCGTGGCGCCCCGCTGAGGAGTGGTGGTGTGCGGCTGGTCCGGGGGTCAGCGACGGCCCATCGATCGCAACCGCTCCTCCGCTCAGCGCAGTCGCGGACATTGCCACGGCGGCCACCTTTCCAGTCGAGGCAGCTTCCAATCCCGCCTGCAGCTTTTGAGCTGAGAGCGTGAGGCGATCCGACGCCCCACCGACGACCGCCTCGTAGAGGCGCACGAGTGCACCCGGCGAGCGTGTACCCGGTGCCGCTCCCAGTGCCAGGGCGGCGACGGGCACCACCGAGGCCAGGGCGCTCGGCGCCGCGCGGAAGTCGCGCAGTACAGCGCGGCAACCGGGGCAGTTGCGCAGGTGCGGTCGGGCGGCGACGAGGTCCTCAGACGACGCCTCTCCGTCGGCGATCGCGGAGAGCATGGGCGCCCAGCGCTCGCACTCGCGGCCGGACTCAATGCCCTCGTAGCGATCCAGAAAGCTGCGGCGCCCCTCGGTCAAGCAGCGATTGACCTTCGTGTAGGACCAACCGGTGAGGTCACAGATCTCGCGGTAGCTGTGACCCTGGGCCTTGAGCAGCAGGGCGCGCACCTCCTGAGGCTTGAGGCGCTGGAGCGCCTCAGCCGAGCGGGTCAAGCGGTCGGCCTCCGTCGCCCGCTCCTCGAGGCTGCGCGACTGCGAGGCAGGCTGCTCGTCAAGGTCGAGGTCGCCGCCGGCCAACAGACGCTGGCGCCCGGCCCGCACAGCGAGCGCCTCGTGCTTGACCACGGTGCGCAGCCAACCGGCGGCCCCCTCCGGCTCCAGGCGATGCGCACGTCGAAGGAAGATCTCCACCGCGCGCTGGTAGGCGTCGTGGGCGTCGTCGGGACAGAGCGAATAGCGACGGGCCGTGGCGAGCAGGCTGGTCGCATGCTCGCGGATGGTCTCCACGACGAGGGTGTCGGGGTCGCTCGCCGATGGTCGCCGGACGGGCATATGCGCGGGTAGAGGTAGCACGCGGGTCGATCTCGCCCCGCCCGGCGATTCGATTTTCTCGGAAAGTGCATGGAATTCGGGGTCTGTGCCACCACAGCCTGCAGCGGCGTAGCCTTCGCATCGGAGCGGCAGGGGTCTGGTGGCCCATCCGGTCTTCAAAACCGGCAGGGTCGGGCAACCCCCGGCTTGGATGGTTCGATTCCATCGCCGCTCCGTGCCTGCACCAAACTCCCAGTTCACTGCGCCGGCGCAGCTGGATATCGAGCGGTTCCGGCGCACGGCTGATCCGACCCTGAGCCTCCCGCCCATCCGGGCCCACGCTCCCGCTTCTCGACGATAAGCCCGCTCCTGCTGGTAAGCAGGGAGCGTCGGACGTCCCCGTCGCATCCCCGTCGCATGTGTTGCTACGCTGTGCCCATGGCTCGCGCGGTCTCCGTTAGGCAACTGCGAAACCACACCGCCGACGTCGTAGCGGCGGTCCGCTCTGGGGAGCGCCTTTCGCTGACGGTCAATCGCGAACCGGTCGCCGACATCGTCCCTCACAAGGCCACCCGCAGTCCCTGGGTCCATTCTGAGACGCTGCGCAAGATCGTCGAGGAGGCCGGCGCAGACGCGCGGCTTCTCGACGACTTGGCGGACGTGCGTGGCTCGCTGATCGACGAGCGGTGAGCTGCGCGATCGCCGATACGTCCGTCTTCATCGCGCGCGAGGCCGGGCGACCGCTGGGGGACCTGCCAGACGAGATCGCGGTATCCGTCGTAACCGCTGCGGAGCTCGAGCTCGGCGTGCTCCGCGCAAAGGACAGGCCCACGCGGGCCGCGCGAGTGGCGACGCTCTCGCGCGTGCGGGCGGAATATCCGTTGCTCGAGATCGACGTTGCCACCGCTTCGTGTTTCGCGCGGATCGCGGATGAGCAACTC
>JBBSIW010000128.1:0-6623 GCA_038231895.1 Solirubrobacterales bacterium
GAGATCGCGCAGCGCTACGCGCTCGGAGAGATCCCACGGGACGAGATGCTCGCCGTCCTGGCCGCCTGGCCCTACGAGCAGGACTTCGTACCGAAGCACTACTGGGACGACCTCGGCATCAGCCCCCCGGGTGCCTTCGGCCCAACGGTGGGACGCGCCCTCCGCGAGGGGCTACTCAGCGACACCGACTACGACGCCATCCTCGACGCCATGGCTGACTAGCTACCGCCGGCGGCCGGGCCGGCGGTGCCTACAGAACAGAGCCCTAACGAGCGCGCCGTCGCGCATGCGCGCCGCCTGAGCACCCTCTCGGCCGCCGACGGACCGCTGAGCCCATCCAGCGCCGCCGCCACCATCAACAACCCCGCATGGTTCACACCCGGCGCACGTCCCCTCCAGCCACACGCCGCACGCCAACACCTGCACGACGAACTCATCGCCAAGTGGGCAGCGCGCCAGCCCGCGGCCCGCAACGGGCACGTGCTTCTCCCACGAGCCGATGAACGGCTCCCACGCCTCGTCGTCGGGCATCCCGTCCTCGGGCCGCGGGAGCCCCGCAATGGTCACGTAGCTCCGCTGCTCCATAGCTGTACATCCTGACTGCTCGATCCTGATTGCTCGAGTTCCGCGCCGTCTTCGAGGATCAGGCGTTGGCGATCGCCGGCCTTTCGATGAGGACCCGCTGCCGCATGCGCAGCCAGGGGCGGCAGGTAAAATGCCGACCGTGCTCAGGCCGCCACCATCGCACCGATGGCACGAGGTAACAGGCCGACCACGGATCGCCGATCGCCGCGGCAGGGCCGATCCGTGCGCAACGAACTCCGCCGGCTTTCGTCACTCGACCGACGGGTGAACGCCTCCGCCTCTCCCTCAGGCCACCCAGCGGAGTCGGTTGGTTCCGTTAGCCACCCACCAGCCTCGCGGTGCCGTCTTGGTAGAGCCTGATTTCCAGGTTCTTGGTCATTCCCACACAGGCTGGGGCGATGAGGCTGAGGATGGGGAGGCACTGCTCTATGTGCCCCCTGAGCCGATAGAGGTAGGAGCGGTGTCCGTAGTGCATGACGTAGTGGTGTTCGAAGGCCACTACGCGTGGCACGCTCACCTGGAGGATCTTGCCCGCGAGCAAATGATCGCCGTCGGGGGAGCCAAAGCTGACGCGCGACACGCGATTATGGCCCCAGCACCAGAAGGCGCGCACCTGCATGTTCCACGCGGGCCCGAACAGGCTGTCGCTGAACGTGTACTGCAGGGTGTCGCTCGGGCAGTGGCTGTGATAGAGCTTCGCTGCAGTGTGCTCATCGCTGGTGCGCGCTGCGTGCGCGGTGCTTCTCGCGCTCGCGCCGGCGAAACCAGCGCGTCCGGTGCCGCTGAAAAGAAGCGCGCGGGCCCGCTGGGCCTGGCGTCGCGTGCAGCGGTGTCGCTTTGTGCATTGCGGTCGCGATCCCGAGAGACTGTGGGCTGAGCCGCGCTCAGCTCCGAAGGCGGGGGTGCCACTGCCCGCATGCAACAGCAGAACGGCGACAAGCCAGAAGACCACCAGCAGCGCTAGCAGCAGCGCAGAGCGGCGTATCCACAGACGGCGGCGCTCGGTCATCACGTGGCTCTTCTCCCGTCGTTAATAGCTGCTGCCCTGACGTCCCTCCGAGACTCCACCAGGGAGCGTATCGCAGACTCCCATCCCGGGGCGCCTGGCGAGCTACCTCGGCGACGTCAACGCCCTGCACCCGTTCCGAGCGGCAACGGCCGCGCCCAGCGCGCGTTCTTCTCGCAGCTCGCCGAGAACGCCGGCTACCGCCTCGACTGGACACCCATCGACCGCGAGCGACCGCGAGCGCAACATCAGCGCCTCGATCAGCGCCATGCGCGGCGACGAGCAGCCAGGTCGAGGCGGTAGAAGTGGTGTAGTGGGGTTCGCGGGGCTGGATGTAGTCCGGCCACCGCGGGTTTCAGACTTGTCGGCTCTTCCAAGGAGTCCGATGTGAAGGAGAACACCACGATGGCCGAGGGCCAGAGGATGACTGCTGCCGATGTTGTCGCCAGGGTGATGGCGGGCGAGCACGGCGACTTTGTGCGCGACGCGGTCGCGCTGATCGCGCGTGAGTTGATGGAGGCTGAGATCACCGCCGAGGTCGGTGCCCCGCACGGTGAGCCGTGCCCTGAGCGTGTGGCGTACCGCAACGGCTACCGCCCGCGGCCGTGGGAGACGCGGGCGGGCGAGATCGAGTTGCTGATCCCGCGCAAGCGATCGGGTCCGGCGTATTTCCCGTCGTTTCTGGAGCCGCGGCGTCGCTGTGAGCAGGCGATCGTCGCCGTCGTGATGGAGGCCTACGTCAACGGCGTCTCGACCCGGAAGGTCGATCGTCTCGTCGGGCAGCTGGGGATCGCGGGGATGACCAAGGACCGCGTCTCGGCGCTGTGCCGCGGCCTCGACGAGCACGTCGCCGCGTTCCGAGGCCGGCCGCTGGAGGGCGTCTACCCGTACCTGTGGCTGGACGCCAAGCACGTCAAGGTCCGCTCGGGCGGGCATGTGCGGTCCAAGGCCCTGGTCATCGCCTACGGGGTGCACGACTCGGGCCGGCGCGAGGTGATCGGCCTGGACCTTGGCGAGGTCGAGTCCGAAGCGTTCTGGACGGAGTTCCTCAGAGACCTGCGCGCCCGCGGCCTGGACGGGGTGCGTCTCGCGGTCTCCGATCATCATGAGGGGCTCAAGCGCGCGATCGTCCGGGTGCTGGGCCGTGGCAGCGCTGCACCGTGCACTATGCCGACTCGCGCGTTATGCCGACTCGCGCGCGAAGGTCCTGCTCAGGGCGGGGTCCGGTGAGATTCGGTCGGCATAATCACAGAGCGTCGAGGAACGCGAGGATGCGGTCGGTGGGCTGGTAGCGGCCGGGCTTGGCGGCCGGTGGTGTGGTGCGGTCGAGGGCTTTCTGCTTGATCGCGAGGTCGGCGTGGAGGTAGATCTGGGTGGTCTGGATCTGCTCGTGGCCGAGCCAGAGTGCGATCACGGTGGTGTCGACGCCGGCGTGCAGCAGGCGCATCGCGGCCGTGTGCCGTAGCACGTGTGGCGTGATCGTCTTGGAGGCGAGCGACGGGCGTGCTGCGGCGGCCGCGGCGGCGTGCTTGGCAAGGCGCCGCTCGAGCGCGTCACGGGTCAGCGGGCGGCCGGTGCTCGTCGCGAACAGCGGGTCCTTGGGCTGGCCGCCACGTTCGTGGGTCCATGCGCGCATGACCGTGACGGTCTGTTTGGTTAGCGGCGTGATGCGCTGCTTGCGGCCCTTGCCGATGCAACTGACGTGCGCGCCGACGCCGAGGCGCAGGTCGGCGCAGGTCAGACCGATCAGCTCGCTGGCGCGTAGCCCGGTCTGGGCGGCGAGCAGGATCAGTGCGCGGTCGCGGCGGCCGACCCAGGTCGCCTGGTCGGGGGCATCGAGCAGCGCCTGCAGCTCTGGGTCGGTGAGAAACGTGACGAGCGCCTGATCGTGGCGCTTGGTCGGGATCGCCAGGACGCGCTGGATCGTGGCGGCATGCTCGGGGTGCTGCAGCGCGGCGTAGCGGAACAGCGAGCGGATCGCGGCCAGCCGCGCGTTGCGGGTGCGGATCGTGTTGCCGCGCTCGTGCTCGAGGTGATCCAGGAACGCGCCGATCAGCGACGCCTGGAGATCGTCGACGTCGAGGTCGCTGGGCGCCTTGCCGGTGTGCTGGGCGGCGAACGCCAGCAGCAGGCGGATCGTGTCGCGGTAGGCGGCGATCGTGTGCGGGCTGGCCTGGCGCTGGCCGATCAGCCGGCCGCTGAAGAACGCCTGCAGCGTCGGTGCGAGCAGGCTCATCGCGCACCTCCTTCGACACGCTCGAGTCGGTCTGCGGCGAGCGCGAGCAGCTCCGGGGCGGCCTGCAAGTACCAATATGTGGATCCGGGGTTGACGTGCCCGAGGTAGGTGCACAGCAGCGCGATCCGCGCCTGGATGTGCTCGCCGTCGCCGGTGTCGTCGCGGTAGGCGTCCAGCAGCGTGTTGACCGCGAACGTGTGGCGCAGGTCATGCGGCCGCGGGCAACACACCGCCGAGCGCGGCTGCAGGCCGGCGTGCGCGACGATCCGCTTGAACGCCAGGTGCACGTTGCAGTAGGTCAAGCGCGTGCCGACCGCCGATGTGAACACCGCGTCGGTCAGCTGGGCTGGGACCGGCCGGTCCCGGCGGCGCAGATAGGCGCGCAGCTGGCGGGTCGTGGATGGGTGCAGCGCCAGCTCGCGCGACTTGCCGAACTTGCTCTCAACGACGGTTAGCGTGTCGCGCTGGTGGTCGATGGCGCTCTGGTCCAGGCGGATCGTTTCGCCGATCCGCATCCCGGTGACCGCCAGCAGCCCGATCAGCGCGCGCATCGTCGCGGCGCGGTGCGGTGTCGGGATCACCGCCGAGGCGCCCATCAGCGCCCGGATCTCGGCGTCGGTGTAGAGGTAGGGCACCGCGCGCCGCGGGCGCTGGGGCAGCAGATCCTGTGGAATCAGCTCGTGGACGCCGTCCAGCGCGTGCACGTGCGCCGCAAAGCCGCGCACGACCGACAGGCGGTGCGCGTGCCAATTGGAGCCGGTCGCCGACGGCAGCGTCGCCCACGCAAGCGCCAGCTCGATCGTGATCGCCTGCTCGCCGCGCTCCTCAAGCCAGGCGATGAACTGCGCCAGCAGCTTCTCGGCGCGCGCGAGCCGGTAGCCCAGCACGCGGCGAACCGCCAGATACCCCGCCAGCCGCTGTTCGAGCGCGGTCATGACCACACCTCCGGCCACGGCCGCGCCAGCCCACGCAGCGCGTCGCGGTCGACCTTGGCGTAGATCGCGGTCGTCAACGCCTGGCGGTGGCGCAACACCTGGCCGATCTCCTCAAGGCTCGCGCCGGCCCGCAGCATCTGCGTGGCGGCGGTGTGCCGCAGCCGGTGGGCATGGATCTGGCCGAGCCCGGCGCGCTTGGCGGCGGCCACCACGACCTGCGTGACCCCGCCGCTCGTGAGACCCAAGTGCGGGGCGCGGACACGCACAAACACAGACCGGTCCTGCGCCGTCGCGGGCCGCCCGGCCCGCAGGTAGTCGACGATCGCCTCGCCGACATCGGCCGGCAGTGGCAGCCGCTCGGAGCGCCGGCCCTTGCCGACGATCACCAGCTCACCGGCGTGCCAGTCGACATTCCCCAGCCTCAGCGCGGCAACCTCGCCGGCACGCACCCCCAGCCGCGCGAGCATGAGCAGGATCGCGTAGTCACGCCGGCCTGTGCTCGACCCGCGGTCACACGATCCCAGCAGCGCAGCGAGCTGCTCGGGCTCCAACGCGCGCGGCAGCCCCGACAGCCGCCACGACGCCGTCGACGGGACCGCGTCGCCCAGCGGCCCGCCGATCACGCCGCGCAGATGCAGGTAGCCCAGCAGTGACCGCAGCCCGGTGACCGTCATCTTCGCCGCGCCGCGCGACTGAAGCGGGCACCGCTGGACGACGAATGCGACGACATCCGCAGCGCTCAGACCGCTGAGGTCGAGCTCGCCGCCATCACGCTCCTGGCCGGCCAGGAACGGCCGCACCGCCAGCACGTACCCCTCGACCGTGTCCGCGGTCAGGCCACGCTCGACCAGCAGGTACTCGCGGTAGCCGGCCAGCAGCACCTTGACCGCGCCGACCGCGATCACCGCCGACGCCGGCGGCGCGATGCCGAGCCCGCGCAGATACGAAAGCAGCGGCGCCATCGCCCGCGCCGTGACGTAGTTCGTGTAGCCCGCGGCACGGCGCGCCAACAGGAACCGCTCAACGACCTCGCTCGTCAACGCCTCCGCGCCGAGCCTCTCGCGCTCCAGCCAGCGGCTCGCCTGCGCCATCAACTGCAGCTGAAAGACGACCGGCGCGCGCCGGTAGCCGACACGCGCAAGCTCGGCCGCGAACCCCGGCGCGAACACCTCCAACGGCCCCGACACCCTGACCCGCGAAGGATCGTGCATGACGCTCTCCTCTCGCTCGATGGAAAGCGCCAGCGTCAACCACCGCCCGCGTTATGCCGACAAGATCAACCGCAGCCCACGATCACCATGGGTCTGTCGCGCGCGAGTCGGCATAACGCGCGAGTCGGCATAGTGCACGTTATGCCGACATCGGCATAAGGTGCACTTCGTCAGAAACATGCACCAGCACTGCCGCCCCGCCCAGCGCGGCCTGGTCTCCGCCGCGCTCCGCGAGGTGTTCAACGCCGAACACCACCAGCAGGCGCGCGAGCGTGTCGGCGCGGTCATCGCACGCCTCGAGCCGCTGGCGCCGAAGGTCGCGCGGCTGCTCGAAGACGCCGAGCCCGACCTGCTGGCCTTCTACGCGTTCCCCGCCGCACACTGGTCAAAGCTGCGGTCCACCAACCCGCTCGAGCGTGTCAACCGCGAGATCGGGCGGCGCTCCGACGTCGTCGGGATCTTCCCCAACGACCCCTCCGTCATCCGCCTCGCCGGCGCCCTGCTCATCGAACAGAACGACGAGTGGCTCGTCGGGCGGCGCTACCTGTCGGCCGAGTCGCGGGGGCGCGGGCGCCCCCCCCCGGGACAGGGCCGACCCCGCCCCGAGGGGGTGTCGGGCCCAGCCCCCCGGGCCGGCCCCCCCCCCCCCC
>JBBSIW010000129.1:0-6614 GCA_038231895.1 Solirubrobacterales bacterium
ACAGCGGTCTGCGCGAGCGCATCGGGGCGGCCGGGGCCGACACCGTCGCAGCCACGACGTGGGAGGCGGAGATGGAGCGGGTGTGGGGCGCGATGACGCGCGCCGGCGAGCCCTTCCGCTGACGGCGCTCAGAGCAGCTCCGCGATCCTCGGCGCCTCGCGGTTGAACACCCACAGGCCGAGGGCGCAGACGGCTACGAAGGCAGCCACCGGGATCAGGAAGAGCTCCCAGCCACCGGTGGACTCGATCGCGCCGGGCGCCGTGGGGTCGACGATCCAGCGACGCGCCTGCTCGAGCAGGACGGCCAAGGGGCTCGAGAGCAAGATCTGCTCCACCACGCGGTTGCCCAGGTGGGTGATCGTGGTGGCCACGTAGAGCACCGGGCTGGCGTAGAACAGCAGCTGCACGACGACCGACCAAATCGGAGCGACGTCGCGAAAGCGCACGTAGAGCGAGGACAGGAGCATCGCCACTCCCGCGGTGAGCATGATCAGCGGGACGATGATCAGCGGCAGCAGCAGCCAGGTCCAACGCACCGGCAGTCCGTAGAGCAACATGAACACCACGACGGCGACGAGGTTGAGCGCCAGGTTGAGGATCCCCGTCAACACCGTGGCGAGCGGGATCACCATGCGCGGGAAGTGCATCTTGCGCACCAAGTTCTCGCGATTGATGACCGAGGTCACTGAGGCCTGGGTTGCCTCGCTGAAGAAGCTGAACAGCACGATGTTGAGCAGGAGGAGGACCGGATATGCTTTGATCCCCCCGCCGAAGCGCAGCACCTGGCTGAACACCAGGTACAGGACGCCGAAGAACAACAGCGGACGCATGAGCGACCACAGGTAGCCCAGCGCCGACCCGAAGTAGCTGAGGCGGAACTCGGTTGACGCGATCATCCAGGTGAGGTTGAGAAACCGTCGCGGGCCGCCTCCATAGGCGGAAGGCCCGCGGATCTCACGCAGGGGCCCTGCCGGCTTGGGTGCGGTGACGGCGGCGGACGGAGTCATCGCGGCGTGCGCTCCAGTCCCCGGTCGAGCTCGAGCTCGACCTCGTGCTCGAGCATGAGCAGGCCGTAGGTCTCGTCGCCGGTGACGGTGAAGTCGCCCGCGTGGGGGTGGTAGAAGACGATGTCGTCGGCCGGCGCGGCCCGGCCGAGGGAGGCGCCGATGTAGTAGCGCCCCGCACGCAGCGCATTCGCGAATCGCACCCGCAGGTGCACCCGCTCACCCGGTTCGAAGGCGTCGGGAGGCGGACCGGTCTCGAGGCTGGACGCGAAGAACAGGCGCACGCCCTCGCGCGTCTCCAGCCATACCACCAACGTGGGGGTCTCGATCCGCTCGCGCACGTCGAGCTCGACGTTGAGCACCAGGCGCTCGCCGGGTGAAACGGCATCGAGCCGGCGACCGTCCTCGTCACCCACCCAAGCATCGGACACCTTCGCGGCGGTGGCCCGCGACCCGGTCGGCAGCTCGGTCTCCATGTGCTCGAAGTTGAGCTCGAGATAGCGGCGGCTGACCTTGCCGGGGGGACCGATCTGCTCGATGGCCCCGGCGTTGAGCAGCAGGGCCCGGTGACAGAAGCGCTCGACGATCTCCATGTCGTGGGTGACGAGGATGATCGTCTTGCCCTCGTCGCGCAGGCGGTAGAAGGCGTCGAAGCACTTCTGCTGAAACGCGGCGTCGCCCACGGCCAGCACCTCGTCGATCAGCAGCACGTCGGCGTCGGCCTGGACCATCACCGAGAAGGCGAGGCGCACCTGCATCCCCGAGGAGTAGTTCTTGAGCTTCATGTCCAGGAACGCCCCGAGCTCGGCGAAGGCGATCACGTCGTCGAAGCGCGCGCGGGCCTCCCGGGGACTGAGCCCCATCATCACCGCGTTGAGCACCACATTATCGACCGCCGTGAGGTCGGGGTTGAAGCCCACGCCCAGCTCGATGAACGGGGCCAGCCGGCCCGCCACCTTGATCGAGCCGCCGTCGGCCCTGTAGATACCGGCCAGAAGCTTGAGCAGCGTGCTCTTGCCCGAGCCGTTGCGCCCGACGATCCCGAAGAACTCCCCCGCGCCGATCTGGAACGAGATGTCACGCAGCGCTTCGAGCCCGATGAACTCAGTGCGGCGGAAGGGGTGCAGCGCGCGCTCCTTGAGCGTGTGCACGTGCTGCTTGGGAATGCGGAAGGTCTTGTGCACCCCGGCAATCTCGACCGTCGCATTGCCCTCGTTCATCGGGTCAAAGGCTACCCGTCGCTTCCAGGCGGAGGCTGGAGGGAAGTGGGGTTGCTCGGCACCGGTTCGTCTTCCCCGTCGCTTCCCGCTGCGACGATCGCGTCCACGGTGCGCCAGGTGACGGCGCCGCACGGACTTCGGACTGGCCGCCGCGCTCGGCAGTATCTGCAACGGTCATGCCCCGAATCAGCGCGTTCTACGGGATCGTCGTCACTATGTACTGGAGAGACCACCCGCCGGCGCATTTCCATGCTTCACACGCCGGCCAAGTTGGCGAGGTCGAGACCGAGCCGCTGCCGTAGCATTGCCCCATGGTCGCCGCGACCCAAGTTGACGCGCTCGAGGACAACCGCCTGCGCTCGCGGTTCGATGATGGCAACGAGCGCGTGGTCGACCTCACCGACGCGCTCGCGGACGGATCGGCTCTTCGAGGCTCTCGACTACGCGGCCCGGCGGCCCCGGCGGCTGAAGCGGTATCCGCCGGTCAGCAGCAGGATCACGACGATGATGAGAAGTATCCTGAGCATGTCACCTCTCCCGTCTCGGTTGAGTCGGCTCGCGCACCTACCCTTTGGGTCTTGCGCGCTTGCGGCCGGTCAGGGCGTCGGTCACCTTGTCCACGGTGTTCTTCACGGAGCCTTTCGCTTGATCGGCGCGCCCTTCGTTTTTTAGGTGTCTGTCTCCGGTCAGCGCGCCGCCAGCTTCCTTCACACGACCCTTCGCCTTGTCTACGTGCTTGTCGGTCATGAATCCTCCTTGGTCGGGTGGTGACGTGGTGAGCGACTGCCACGAGTCGGGCTAGCGGCGCGGTCGACGCAGTAGCCGGACGATGAGCGCCGCGACGGCGAGGTAGACGACCGCGGCGATGCCCCAGTTCACAGCAATAGCGACCTTCGCGCTGCGGAGGCTGAACAAGCCGTCAAACGGACCGACGAGCCAGCGCCCCGCGTCGTGGACAGCTGAGGCGATGCCGTTCGTCGCATTCGCGCCGAGCACTACCAACAAAATCCCGGCGACGATGATCAACGCCACAACGCCGGCGACGAGACGCACGACTCTGGCCAGCCAGCCGGCGCCCAACGCAAGCGAAGCGCCGGCGCGCTCGCCCGCCGGTCGCCGAGATTCGCGCGCTGCCACAACGCCGCGCCGATCCCGGCGGCCAACGCCGCGCCGATCCCGGCGGCCAACGCCGCGCCGATCCCCGCGGCCGGACGCCTCGATCGGCCGTTCATCAGCATCGACTGCCGAAGCGGGCTCTACAGGTTTAGCTCTAAACATGAGACGAACCTCCGGGTGGTCTTCAGTCCGCGCCAAACCACGCGCTCCGTGTCGCGAATCCCCACAGGGACTTGCAGACGTGCGGATGGGGACAGCGGACGGTCAGTAGTAGTGGCGACGACCGCCGACGGCCCGGCCCATCGAGCCGAAAACCATGAGGATCACGCCGACTACGAGCAGGATGACCCCAAGGGTCCAGAGGATTGGGATACCGAGGAGGAACCCCGCAATGAGTAGGACTACGCCGAAAAGAATCATCAGTTCTCCTGACCGGTTGGGTTGGTCTTCCTCTAGGTGCGGTACTCGTCCAGTTACCCAAGTAGCAACAGCCACAATCAATGATAGACGAACGTTCGAGTGCTCGGCCACGCCGGCTCCCGGGAGGACCGCTCCGTCCAGCGAATCTGCGTACAGGGATCTTCTGCTCCCCGACCACGACGATAGGCCATGCCCCAACGCACAGGTCGTCGTCTGCTTCCCTTTGCGGGACAAGCGGGCGTCCTTGCACACGACCGCCGCGGACGAGCTGGGGGCATCGGCGATGCCGTCGTCCGGACTCTCGCTTCGCAACCTCACCCGTTATCGCAGCCACAAGCGCATCATCAGTAGCACGTGGCGGAGTTCAAGACGACCGTCCAGGGGCTGCTCGCGCCTGCGACCGGTGGGCTTGCGCACGCACGCAGTCACCACGTGCGTGACGCCGTGCGCCCTCGACTGCGTCGCCACCGACATCCTCGGCGCCTCGGGCCGCGCGATGCTCGACGCGCTGGTCGGGGGCACGACCGACCCGACGGTGCTCGCCGATCTCGCCAGATGCCTGGGCGTGAGCTTCGGCTCTCCGGTCCCGGTCCTCGGCGGTCCGGTCGCGAACCTCGCCGGTCTCGAGGAGATCGTCATGGTCCCCGACGCCCCGCACCTGATGCCCGCCCATCCAGCCAAGAGTATCTTTCTGGACACGTTGATCAGCGGCAGGGTTCTGTCGGCCGCGTGTTGGCTGAGGCGTGACCGGCGGATAGCATGCCTCTGGCAGCACATCGCACGTGCGCATTCGCGTGCGAGAGCTTCGTGATCTTGAGCTCGCGTACTGTCGTAGTCCTTTGGGCATTCTCGCGGCGCCTGAGTAGATCCCTTCTGACAGGAGCAGCCACTTGTCCCGCATTGAGCAGGTGATCGAGACGCTTGAAGCTGAGCGTGCGGATCTCCAGGAGCGTCTGGCCTGGGTCGAGGAGCAGATCAAGGAGTTCCACGCCCACCACAACGGGATCGCGCCGGCAGCCCCAGCTCGCTCGGCGCGCCGCGCTACCGCCCGGCGAGCGAGTACGCGTCGTGGGACCGCGCGCACCCGCCAGGCTGACACCAGGAAGAGCATCGTCGAGTTCTTGGCTAAGCATCCCGGCAGCACGGCCGGCCAGGTAGCCAAGGGCTTAAACTTCAACCGGGGAAGCGTTTCCACCCGTCTGACCCAGCTCGCAAAGGCGGGGGACATCAACAAAGCGGCCCGCGGCTACACAGCCAAGTAGCCGCCCAGCAGGCACGGGTCGCTCGCACCCTTTCTCCTAGCTAGGGCTGCTCCGGCGAAGCATCGAGGAGTACAAGCTGTTGGAGAGCGGCTTTTGGGTACCTGCTTATCGGTAGCTGCGCATGCGTACCCGAGCACTTTTTAGAGACTGGCCGACCGACTGGCCGAGCTGACGCCGATCCTTATAGTGGCGAAGGAAGTGCGGGATGTAGAACAGCAGACGATGCACCGGTCCTTGACTCTACTGCTGTGCCGGGAGGGCCCACGGGGGGCCGTGAGTAGGTCGCAGGTGACGAGGGGCGTTGGCAGCGCCCCCGGGGTGTGCCACCATCGCAGTCATGTTCAAGCTCACCGCACTTGACCCAATGCTCGGGGTAGTCGTAACGCGAGCGGATGCATTCACCGGCGGTCAACTCGGCGCGCGAACCGCATCGGTGCGGCATCCGATGTGGTTCGCGGAGCGGCCCGCCTCCGAGCAAGAGCCCGGGCCGAGCGTCACAGCCGTGCTCGAGGACGGCCCGTTGGCAGGGCGGCGCATCGACCTTGACGTCGTGGAAGGTCGCCCGCCCAAGACCATTGACGTGCCCGCTGAGGACGGGAGCACGTGCCGTTACTGCCTCGCGGAGTGGGCCCAGGGCGGTCCGTCCGCGGCGTACACGTTCTTGTATCGCGTAGCTGAGTGATCGGTATCGCCGAGGGCGACTACCGAGCGACGAACCTCACGCGGCGCGACGGCCCGGGGCGCCCGTCGCCTCGCTGAAGTGTGGGCACCTCGTCTTCGTGCTGTTGGGGGCGGTAGACTGTGTGGAGCGTCGCGTAGGGTGGCGCTGACTTGCAGACGTGCGATCCCACACTGGCTGCTGAGTCCCAGGGGGGCTGGGTGGGACTGGTGTTCCGCGCTCACCGCTCCGAGGGCACTCGTGCCTTCCTCTTCCCTTTTGGCGGCCTTTATCCGAGGAAGCCCGGAAAGGCTGGCGCCATGCCAGACCAAGAACAGGCTAAAGCCCGCAAGAGCACGCCGAAGAAATTCTCAAGCGCTGTTAGTCAGCGCGTACACGCGGCATGGGCCGACTCGCGCCACCATCGCAGGGGCGGGCTGAGCATGGTCCGCATCACCCAGAAAGCGGCGATGCACGCCACGGGCTTGCTCTGCGATGCGTGCGGGCACCGCGAGATAGATCGATACGGCGGCCTCGGCGCGATCATGAAGCGCGGGTGGTGGGCGCAATCGATGACCTCCCACCAGCGCCACCTATGCGGCGGATGCTACCGAGGGCTTGAACTCATGGCGCGCGAAGGCTACTGGCGTTCCCAGCCCACGCTGGCAGTCGACCGTAGCCAGGCATGACGAACTGTCGGCCAGGACCCGCCGAGACTCTGACCTGACACGTCTCGGCTGAGCCATTCGAGCAACATACAGCGGCCAGCAGGCCGGTTCGTGGCGTTTGTGTCTTGAGAGGAGTACCGTTGATGGCGAGCTGGCCCTGCGGCCAGGATTTCAGCCTTTAGCCCGATTGCCACCGAAGCGCGACTGCGCTGAGGCGCGGAGCTTGAGGCCACTGTGGTTCAGACTCGTGGGGCCGGCTCGCTAGA
>JBBSIW010000130.1:0-6503 GCA_038231895.1 Solirubrobacterales bacterium
GATAGGAGGCGACTGCCTATTGAGCGCCTTGGAGGCGTACGGGGGCCTTGGCGCTGGCTGGGACTCGGCTCGCATCAGAGCCGCGCTGAGAACCTACAAGGTCACCCTCCCGCACCCCTGGCGAGGGGGAAGGAAGGGGTACGGTGAAGAGCTCTCCCCGCGTGAGCGCGAAGTGGCGCACCTGGCAGGGACCGGCAAGACGAACCGCGAGATCGCTGAGGCCTTGGTCATCTCATCACGGACTGTCGAGAACCACGTCGCCGCTGCCATGAGGAAGCGAGCCGTCACCTCGAGGAGAGAGCTGGGGCTTGCGCCGGAACTGGCGATGTCGAGCGCGGCGACCGAGCCGTCTCACCAAAAATGAGTAGGCCCTACGGATAGATAACGCTGGAGTTCTTCGTAATGCTCCGGCCCATGGCTCAGTGCCCTCCACGCTCTGGTCGCGGCTCATTGCGCTCAGGTCTCGCAGTCGTCGCCCTCTTGGCCGCGACCCTCGTTGGACACGCCACCCAGGCACCGAGCGCTGTGGCAGCACCCGGAGCATGGAGTGCAACGAGCTCTCTCGCCACAGCGCGCTCCTCCCAGACAGCGACTCGGCTGCCCGGCGGCAAGGTTCTCGCGGCCGGCGGATCAGATGGCGGTGGACAAGTCTCGTCGGCAGAGCTCTTTGATCCAGACGCTGGCACATGGACCTCGACCGGTGGGCTCGCCACTGCCCGTTCGTCGCACACCGCCACGCTTCTCTCTGGAGCTCCCTTTCAGTGCGGTGCGAATTGCGGAAGGGTCGTCGTGGTTGGGGGATCGGGCGCTGGTGGCAGACTCGCATCGGCGGAGGTCTACAACCCGGCGGCAGGGACCTGGAGCGCGACGGGCTCGCTCGCGACGGCGCGGTCGGGACACACCGCCACGCTGCTTTCGACCGGGAGGATCCTGGTGACGGGCGGCACTGACGCGGCCGGGCAGCCGCTCGCCTCGGCGGAGGTCTACAACCCGGCGGCAGGGACCTGGAGCGCGACGGGCTCGCTCGCGACGGCGCGGTCGGGACACACCGCCACGATCCTGTCGAATGGCAGGGTCCTGGTAGCGGCGGGCACGGGACCCGGCGGGACGCGACTGGCCTCCGCTGAGCTGTATGACCCGGCGACCGGGAGCTGGAGTCCGACAGGTTCGCTGAGCACCGCTCGCTCCTCTCACACCGCCACCGCGCTCGGAGACGAGATCTCTGGGAAGTCGGATCGCATAGTGCTGGTGGCCGGCGGGACCGGATCCAGCGGAACTGCCCTCGCCTCCACGGAGATATATGACCCCCAAGCAGGCACTTGGAGTGTCACCGGCTCGCTCGGTGCTGCCCGGAGCTCGCACACGGCCGCACTGACCTCCAACGGCAAGGTCGTCGTGAGTGGTGGCGACGGCGCGGGGGGCACGCTCGCCTCGGCCGAGGTGTTCGACCCCGGCACCGGTGCCTGGAGTGTCACGGGATCGCTGGCTAACGCGCGCTCTTCGCAGGCGGCCACGGTACTCCTCGATGGGAGAGTTTTGAACACGGGCGGCCTGAGTTCAAGCGGACAGCCGCTTGCTTCGGCTGAGCTCTATGACCCCGATCTCGGTGGGCGGTGGTCGCCAACCGCTGCCCTTGCCAACGCGCGCTCGGGGCACACGGCTACGCTGTTGCCCGACGGTGACGTGCTCGTGGCTGGGGGTCACACGACAGCGAACTTCATTGGCTCATCAGGCAACAACATCAGTACGTCAAGGATCTCGCCTCTTGCGAGCAGCGAGCTTTATCACCCCGGCAGCGGTACTTGGACTAGCACCGGCGACCTCCGCGAAGCCCGTTCTTTCCAAACGGCGACGCTCCTCACCGGCTCGCCGGCAGAGTGCGGGTCTAACTGTGGGAAGGTCCTAGTCACCGGGGGCCAGCGGGCTGGAACGTCGCACGCCGAGACCGTCGGCTCGGCCGAGCTCTACGATCCAGCCACTCACCAGTGGCGGTTTACGGCGCCTATGGGCACGCCGCGGTACTGGCATACCGCGACACGACTTCGCGATGGGAAGGTCATCGTCGTTGCCGGGGCGGACGCCAACGGCGTTTTGCTGGCGAGCGCGGAGTTCTTCGATCCGGTCACGGAGACCTGGACGCCGACGGGCTCGCTTACCGGCTCGACTTCGCCGCCGGTGACCGACGGCACCCCAAGGGGGGCCCGCATCGAGCACACCGCGACGTTGCTGGATCAGGATCCTTGTGGGTCTAACTGCGGGAAGGTGCTCGTTGCCGCTGGGGTCGGGAGCATCGGCGCCGGTCCCTCACTGGCAAGCGCAGAGCTCTACGACCCGGGTACCGGTACCTTCACCGCGACTTCGAGCCTCCAGCAGAGCCGCCAACTCCACACCGATACCCTGCTTCCCAACGGGAAGGTGCTCGTCACCGGAGGCTTCAACAGCCCCTTTGCCACCTTCGCTGCCATGCCCCCGCACCTCAACACGGGGGAGCTCTATAACCCGGTGACCGCGCAGTGGGAGCCGAGCGGGATGCTCACGAACCGCCGCATCTACCACACGGCGACGCTGCTTCCCAACGGAACCGTGCTCGATGCTGGCGGAGTGGCTGGTGGAAACGCGCCCGGCTTCCCCTACAAGCCCGGCCCGGCCCTCTCCTCATCCGAGCTCTACGACAGCCAGGCCAACAGTTGGACAGGCACCCTGTTCATGAACGCGCCGCGTGTCCTTCATACTGCGACGTTGCTCCCGAGCGGTCCTGCGTCGCTGTGCGGGACCAACTGCGGCAAGGTGCTCGTCGCCGGAGGGGACCGAGAGTTGATCGGCAGCTTCGCGCCCTACTTCCAGTACACGCATGCGCAGAGCTCCGCCGAGCTCTACACGCCCGCCGGTGCGCCAACTGGACCGGTGACCGGGCCGAGCGGTCTCACGTCGACGGGCACGAGCACCGTCACGGCGGACAAGACCGCTCCGGGTGTGTCGAAGTATGGGCTGACCAACAACCCGTTCGCGGTGGGTGGACGCACGCCAACGTTTGGTACCGCCGCGGCGAAAAGGACCAAGAAGCACAAGAAGGGCACGACGTTCCGCTACACGCTGTCTGAGGTGGCGACGGTGAGGGTCGTCATCGCCCAGCGGCGCTCAGGCCGGCGGCGGGGCAAGCGGTGCGTCGCCCCGAAACGGGGGCTGCGCAAGGCGCGCAAGTGCACCCGGATCACGACGAGGGGGACGCTGACCCGCATCAGCAAGGCGGGCGCCAACCGTGTCGGCTTCTCGGGGCGGATTGGCTCTCGGAAGCTCAGCCCCGGCCGCTACCAGGCTACGTTGACGGCCACCGACGCGGCGAAGAACACCTCCAGGGGAAAGACGATCTCCTTCACGATCGTCAAGCGGTGAGATGGAGTCAGCGCTGTTTGGGATGTGCCGTGTGTCGTGGTCTCCGGTGTTGGCGCTCCGCGCGGACTGACCGCAGGTTTGAGTTGGTCGCGCGTGTCGTGTTTGGCACGCCTACGATTGGTCGGCTGGGATGCGCCAATGAGAACGGCGACGTCCGCGGCGCGACGCTTGGTCGATCTCCGACAACGGCGACGCGAGCCTGTGGCCGCCGGCGCGCCGGTCTCGCGCTGTGTGCGGTTCTCCTACTCACGAGTGGTGCCAGCGCTCTTGCCGGCGACGCGGGGGCCGAGCCAGCCTCTGACCCCCTCGCGCCGGCCGCTGGTCGTCTCGACGCCGGCGCTTATCACACGTGCGCGGTGCTCGAGGATGGCAGCGTTCGCTGCTGGGGCTTCAATGCGGACGCCCAGCTGGGCTACGGCAACACGAACACGATCGGCGACGACGAGACCCCTGGATCGGTCGGACCGGTGAATGTCGGGCCGGGGCGGACGGTTAAGGCGGTCAGCGCCGGCGACTACCACACCTGCGCGGTGCTCGACGATGGCAGCGTCCGCTGCTGGGGACTTGGCAGGGACGGGCGCCTCGGCTACGGCAACACGAACAACGTCACCGACCCGCGGTCGGTCGGACCGGTCGACCTCGGCCCTGGTCGCACCGCAACCGCGATCAGCGCTGGCGCCGGACACACCTGCGCGGTGCTCGACGATGGCAGCGTGCGCTGCTGGGGCTATGGCGGCGATGGCCGCCTCGGCTACGGCAACAAGGACAACGTCGCCGATCCGGGCTCGGTCGGACCGGTTGACCTCGGCCGAGGGCGCACCGCCAAGGCCGTGGCAGCCGGAACAGCCCACACGTGCGCACTGCTCGACAATGGGACCGTACGCTGCTGGGGCTATAACTACGACGGAAATCTAGGCTATTCCAACACCAAGAACATCGGCGACAACAAGACTCCAGGCTCGGTCGGTCCAGTCGACCTCGGCTCAGGCCGGACGGCCAAGGCGATCACCGTCGGCCAACGTCACACGTGCGCGCTGCTCGACAATGGCAGCGTACGCTGCTGGGGTTACAGTTTGGATGGCCGGCTTGGGTACGGCAACACCGATAGCATCGGCGACAACGAGACTCCTGGCTCCGTCGGCCCGGTGAACCTCGGCTCGGGCCGGACGGCCAAGGCGATCACCGCTGGTACCGCTCACACGTGCGTGGTGCTAGACGATGGCAGCGTGCGCTGCTGGGGTAACGGGGCTAACGGCCGCCTTGGCTACGGCGACCTGATGGATATCGGCGACAACGAGGCTCCAGGCTCGGCTGGCCCGGTCGACCTCGGGCCCGGACGCACGGCCACCGCGATCAGCGCGGGGACTGCCCACACGTGCGCACGATTGGATAATGGCGGCGTACTCTGCTGGGGAGACGGGTCAGGCGGCCGGCTTGGCTATTGCAGCGAGGTCAGCATCGGCGACGACGAGAGCCCGGGGTCCACGCGCCCGATAAGTCTTTCACCGGGCGACAGCGGTGCGGGCTGCGCTGTGGTCAGCGGGAGTCCGTCGAGTTCAGCGCCGCCCACCGGGGTTCAAGCAGGTGTCGTGAAGCCGTCGTTTGACTCGACTGTTGCGGCTGAGACTCGCCGGGCGCGGGGCTTGCGCGGCTGCCTGGCCGTCGTTACCAGCCACGCCAAGCGCGAGAGGCGTCTTGCCCGCCACGGCTTGGCGCGCCACCGCACGGCGGCCCGACGCCACCTCAGCCGCCACGCACGCGCCGGACGCCAAGGCTGTCTCACACGGTACGGGCGCTCCCCTGGGAGTATCACCGACCTACGGGTGCGCCCCCTCGCCCGCACGATGATCGAGCTCTCGTTCACCGCACCCGGCACCAACGCAAACCATCCGCCGCCGGCCCGCACCTACCTCGTCAGGCAGTCGCGTCGCCCCATCCGCAGCGCCCGCGACTTCGCAGCCGCCCACACCCTGTGCAAAGGGACCTGCCGTGTCTCTGTCCCGAAAGTGGGCGGAAAGGTCAAGCTCACCGTTACGCACCTGCTTTCCCACACCACCTACTACTACGCGGTCGCCGCCCGCGACAACATCTCTGCCAAGCGGGGCGCACGCTCCCTTCCGGTCAGGGTGACTACGCGGTGAGTCAGTGAGGGGTTGCAAGTGCAGACTGAACGCAAAGCTTCTTGGGGATCGAAACGTGTGGCCTAGATTTAAGAGTCCACGTACGACGGCGAAGACTGGCGCACTGGCCCCGCGGCGCCACATCTGCCCGTTGCCCCGCCAGGAGCCTCAACGTGATCTCTAGTTCCTACCGGCTAGCCATGGTCGCCGTTTCCATGGCCGTCGGCCTGATCCTCTGCCTCCCCTCTGCGGCCGGGGCTGTCACGTTCTCCAACCCTGCGCCGGTCACCATCCCGTCGAAGGGGGCGGCGACTCCGTACCCGTCCAAGATCGCTGTCTCCGGCGTGCGCGGCACGACGACAGACGTCAACGTCACGCTGACCAACTTCAGTCATTCCTACGCGGGCGATGTCGCAATCGTGTTGGTGCCGCCCCGCGGCACGAGCGTTCTCCTCATGAACCTCTTCTTAAACAATTCGGGCGCAGGTTCGACCTCCAACGCGGATATCACCTTCGACGGCGCCGCCGCGGGGTTGCTGCCCGCCGCAGGGGCCGTCACCACGGGCTCATATAAGCCAACCGCATATTCGCTCGCTTACGCTTCGTTTCCTGCTCCCGGGCCCGCCACCAACTTCTGCAACCCGGGCCCCGCGTTTGGGGGCGGGCTACCGTGCACCAATCCCTTTGGGGAAGACGCGCTCGCCGCCGCACTGAGAGGCTTCAACCCCAATGGGACATGGAGCCTCTACGTGTTCGACACTGCCAACGATGATGCTGGTGAGATTGCCGGGGGCTGGAGCCTAAGCATCAACGGCGATGGAAGCCCCGAGCGAAGCCTCGTGGTGGGCAAGCCGGGCACGGGTACCGGCACCGTCACCGCCGATGTGAACGGCGCGGGTAACGGACTCACCTGCGGCGCGGACTGCGCCGAGACCTACGCCGACGGTACATCCGTGACCTTGACCGGAACTCCATCGGCGAACTCGACCC
>JBBSIW010000131.1:0-6436 GCA_038231895.1 Solirubrobacterales bacterium
CAGTCGCCTCAACCTCGATCAACCGCTCCTGGGGCTCCGTAACCGCCTGCGCCATGCCATCCTCCTCAGACGTGCTCGCTTGCAGGCAAATTCTCAAGGATGGGTCGGACGCCACCGCGGTTACTGACCCACGCTCCTAGGTGTCCAAAAAAGGGGGGGGAAGTCCAGGGGCTCGAGCAGGAGCTCCCGGCGCTGTAGTGATCAGGCATGGACCCGTGCGATCTGGCCGATCAATCGATCGCCGGACTACGGGGTGCTGCACGGTACTACACTCCTCGATGTGCCCACGTCCTATCCTCGACACTCGATCACCGAGACTCCGGTTCTCGCCGCCGCACTCGAGCCTCTTCGTGAGCGGCTCGGCACCGACGCGCCGATGCTCGCCGAGCTCGTTCTGCGTGGTGCCGAAGCAAAGCTCCGCGAGCTGGAGGCACAAGATCGCGCTCAAGCTCGGGCCCTTGCGACGTTCGCTGATCGGCTGCGCGCGGGGCCGGGACCGGATCTCGACGAGGTCCATCGCGTCCGGCACGCCAGCCGACATCCGTGAGCAGGAGCTTGCTGCTGCTCGACGCCAGCGCGTTCTGGCGCTTGGGCAGTCCCCAACTCGATGCGGCGCGACATCGCGAGGTGGCCGACTGGATCGCGCGAGGCCTCGTCGCGGCGAGCACCCCGCTCTTGCTCGAGACGCGGGCCGGTCGCATCCCTCCTCCGGTCGACCCGGGCGAACTTCCGCTGCTGTGGATCACCGAACGTGCGGAACGCCGAGCCGTCGATCTGCAGGACCAGCTCCGCTCCGCGCATCAGCACCTGGGCGTTCCGCCTCTGGCTTGCCTGGCTGCCGCGATCGCTGAGGACCACGGTGCGTCGATCCTCCACTATGACGCGGACTTCGAGCGTCTTGCCGCCCACACCGACTTGGCCGTAGTCGTCGAGGCCCTCGCCCCACTCGGTACGTTGCCGTAGCGGAGTGGTCACGGACGAATGGGGGACTGTGATTCACCGGTCGAAGGTGCGCTTGGCGACGGTGTCGAGGATCTGCCGTGGTCCCTTGGCGGCGAGCCGACCCAGCTGGCTCTTGCCGCCGGGCTCGAGCTGCTCCTTGTCCGAGGTGATCGCCTCGACGATCCTCTCGGCCCAGTCGCCGGGATCCTGCCACTCCCAGCTCGAAGTGTCGGTGTGCGGCTCGAGCTGCTCGGCAGCCTTGCGCAGCATGTCGGTGTCATAGCCGCCCGTGATGATCTCGAGCGTCGTCACGTTCGTGTCCGCGAGCTCGCGACGCAGGCTCTGGGTGAAGGAGGACACGCCCGCCTTGGTCGCCGCGTAGACACCGGTGCCGGGGAACTCAAGGTCAGAGATGATGCTCCCTTGGTTGACGATCTTGCCCTTCTCGTGCGCGAGCATCCCGGGCAGGACCCGCCGCGTCAGGTGCATGAGTCCGGTGAGGTTGGCCTGGACGGTTGCGTACATCGCCTCGATGTCGAGCTGCTCGACGGTTCCCCCCACGAACTCGCCGGCGTTGTTGATGAGCACGTCGACTTCGTCCAGGTGCTCACCCAGCTCCGTGCACGACTCCTCGATCGATGCCGCCGAGGACAGATCGAGGCGAACGGGCACGATCTCGGCCTGCGGCGATCCCTCCCCCAGCTCGGGCGCGGCGTAGCGCTCGAGCTCGCGCACGCCCGCGAGTAGACGCACGGGCTCTCGAGCGAGCCGGCTGAGGACCGCGTGTCCGATGCCGCGGTTCGAGCCGGTGAGCAGGATTGTGTTTCCCTCGAGATCCATGGGTGTCCTTTCGGAGTGGGTCGAGGTACGGTTCCCCGGACGCTCACCGCCAAACAAGCTGTTGAGGGTTTATGAGTCAAGTTGCGGCGAGGCCCGAGGGCCTTGCTTGAGCGGCGCTTTGGATCGCTGATCGAGATAGAGCGGAACCACGCCAATCCAGAATCCGAGGACACCCACGCTCCAGACCAGCGGACTCTTCGCCCAGCGGTTGTCCCGCCAATCTCGCGCGGAGGCATCGACGAATACGACCACCGCCGAGGCGACGAGCACGATGAGGCAGGCGATCGTGACCACGCCCTCGGCATCGGCTGGTCCAGTTCCTGTCTTGAGGCCTATTCTTCCGCTCAACGGCTTGCGGGCTTGGACAATGTGGGCATCAGCGACAGGTAAGGCGTCTCATGGTCGATGTCGGGGTCCGAGACTTGAAGCAGCACCTGTCGGAGTACCTCGACCGCGCTGAGCGTGGAGAGCTGGTGAGGGTCACCGATCGCGGCTGGCCCAAGGCGCTGCTCGGGCCGCTCCCCGGCCGCGCACGCGTGGAGGAGGGCATCGCCCGCGGGATGGATTACGCCGGCCTCCGGTGGTGTGTTGGGGCCCGCCCGTCGCTGGCGCGGTCGGCGGCTCGTCCTCGATGCGCTGGCCGAGGACCGCGAAGAGTGAGCCTTTACGTCGATTCCAGCGCGCTGCTCACGCCATCCCGTTCCTGACCTTCGACGTGCGCCAAGCCCAAGCGGCGCGGGCTCTCGGCGTTACCGCCGTCGGGGCTTGAATCGGCGGGGGCCTCTACACGCTCTCGGTCTGGCGGTCGTGCTCGCCCTCGGCGATCTCCTCCACCAGCTTACAGGTCGTCGGGATTGCGGCTGCTCACGAGCCCGCCGTCGACGTGCACCTCCTCGTCCACCCAGTTGCCGCCGGCGTTGCGAATGTCGGTCTTCAGCGACGGGAACGAGGTGAGCGTGCGGTCGCGTACGACGTCCGCCTCGACCAGCGTCCACGGACCGTGGCAGATCGCGGCCACGGGCTTGCCCGCTTCGAAGAAGGACCGTACGAAGGCCACGGCGTCCTCGTCGGCGCGCAGGAAGTCCGGGTTGGCCACGCCGCCCGGCAGCACGAGGCCGTCGTAGTCGCCGGCGCTCACGTCGGCCACGGCGCGGTCGACGTCGAACTCGTCGCCCTTGTCCAGGTGCTCGAAACCCTGGATCTTGCCCTCCTGCAGGGAGATGAGCTCGGGTTTCCCCCCGGCCTCCTCCACTGCCTTCCACGGCTCCGTCAGCTCGATCTGCTCCACGCCGTCGGTGGCCAGGAAGGCCACCTTCTTCTCGTCAAGTGATGCCATGTCTGCTCCTTGTTCGTCGTCTCCTCTGCGCGTACCGCGCTGAGGTGCGACAAAACGTCGGGATGGAACGTGATGCGGTGATGTGACAGCATCACACCCATGCGAACGACGCTCGAGCTGGATGACGACGTGGTAGCCGCCGCGCGCGAGCTGGCTGCTGACCGGCGCCGCTCGCTCGGATCGGTGGTCTCCGAGCTGGCGCGGCGTGGACTTACGCCGGCTCAGATCGAAGCCGATGGCGACCTACCGGTGATCCGTGTGCCGGCCGGCACGCCGCCGATCACTCTCCAGATCGTGCGGCGCGCGCTCGACGAGGACTGATGCCGCCATGGCGCTGTTGGACGTCAACGCGCTGGTGGCCCTGGCCTGGGATTCGCACGTCCACCACGGAGCGATGCGCGCGTGGTTCAACGCCAACGACGGCCAGTGGTCCACCTGCGCCGTGACCGAGAGCGGCTTCGTTCGCGTGTCCTCCAACCCGAAGGTGCTGACGAGCCCGATCGGCGTCGAGCCTGCCCGCAGTGTGCTCTCGGCACTTTGTGCAGTCGACGGTCACCACTTCCTGGCCAACGACGTGTCGCTGTGCGATGCCGACGTTCCGCGGATCGTCGGCCACCGTCAGGTGACCGACGTGCTGCTCCTCGCGCTGGCGCGACGCCACGGCGTCCACCTCGTCACGTTCGACGCTGGGATCGTCGCGCTGGCCGACGGTCGCGACGTGGAGTTGCTCACGACGATCTGACGACGCCCGGGAGGTTCTGATCGAGTACGGGGGACGCTACCCGGACTCTGATCGCGCCTCCAGCTCCAGCGAGCAGCCGTTGATGCAGTAGCGCTGGCCCGTCGGCCCGGGGCCATCCTCGAACACGTGGCCGAGGTGGCCGCCGCAGCGCCGGCACACGACCTCCGTGCGCCGCATGAACAGGCCGTTGTCGGGACGCAGCTCCACCGCCTCGGCGATCGCCGGCTCGGTGAAGCTCGGCCACCCCGTGCCCGAGTCGAACTTGGTCTCCGAGGAGAACAGCTCGGCGCCGCAGCCCGCGCACCGGTACATGCCGTCCTGCTTGGCGTCCCAGTAGGGGCCGCTGAAGGCACGCTCGGTCCCCTGCTTGCGCAGCACCTCATACTGCTCGGGAGTCAGCTCCTCCCGCCATTGCTCATCGGTCTTCTGGACCTTCTCCGTCGTGTCCATGGCTCACCTCGCCGTCGCGGTCTATACCCGACAGCGTACGCAGCGCGTCATGACGTTTTCGTGACGCTCGTCGAGACGCGGAGCACGCGCGAGCGCCCGGTTATGGCGCTTTGCCGCTGATAGCATCTTGCGCCGCCTCGCCTGACCGCGTCGCCCGCCCGGAGCGTTCCATGCAATCCACTCGCAAGCCGTCAAGGGCCCGTGGCCTTTACGACCCGAATTTCGAGCACGATGCCTGCGGCGTCGCGTTCGTTGCTCGCCTGACCGGCGGGCCGAGCCACGAGGTCGTCCAGCGTGGGCTCGTGGCCATCGAGCACCTGGTTCATCGCGGCGCCCAGGGGGCCGATCCGGAGACCGGTGACGGCGCAGGTCTGCTGCTGCAGATCCCCGACGGGCTTCTGCGCCGCGTCGTCGACTTCGAGCTGCCCGCGGTCGGCGCCTACGGCGTGGCGATGTGCTTCTTCCCGCTCGACGACCAGCGCGCCGAGGAGCTCGAGCGGGTCTGGGCGGGTGCCATCGAGGCCGAGGGCCAGGAGCTGCTCGGCTGGCGGGAGGTCCCGGTCGACCCGCGCCACGCCGGGCGCAGCGCCCGAGCGTGCGCTCCGCGGGTGCGCCAGCTGTTCATCGGCGCCAGCGAGGAGCTCGCCTCCGACCAGGACCGCTTCGAACGCAAGCTCTACGTCATCCGCCGCATCGTCGAGCGCCACGGCGGGCCGGAGTTCGTCGTGCCCTCCTGCTCCTCGCGGACCATCGTCTACAAGGGGATGCTCACGAGCCTCCAGCTCGCGCGCTTCTACCCGGACCTCTCCGACTCCCGGTGCGCCTCGCGCGTGGCGCTGGGCCACTCGCGCTTCTCCACCAACACGTTCCCGAGTTGGGAGCTCGCGCACCCCTATCGCATGATCGCTCACAACGGCGAGATCAACACGATCATGGGCAACCGCAACTGGATGCGGGCGCGCGAGAAGCGCCTGGCCTCGGAGCTGTTCGGAGACGATCTCGCCAAGGTGCTGCCCAGCGTGCGGCCGGGGGGCTCTGACTCGGCCACCTTCGACAACGTGCTGGAGCTGCTCACGCTGGCCGGGCGCTCGCTTCCCCACGCGATGATGATGATGATCCCCGAGGCCTGGGCCGACCGCGACGACATGTCGCCCGACCTCAAGGGCTTCTACGCCTATCACTCGTGCTTGATGGAGCCGTGGGACGGCCCGGCCGCGGTGGCCTTCACCGATGGGCGCATGGTGGGCGCGACGCTCGATCGCAACGGGCTGCGGCCCGGGCGCTGGGTGGAGACCAGCGACGGCTACGTCGTGCTCGCCTCCGAGTGCGGCGTCATGCCTCTCGACGAGGAGCTGATCGTGCGCAAGGGGCGCCTGCAGCCCGGCAACCTCTTCCTGGTGGACCTCGAGGAGGGCCGCATCGTCGAGGACGCGGAGGTCAAGGAGAGGATCTCGACCCAACAGCCGTATGGCCATTGGTACGCGCGGCAGGCCGTGAATTTCGAGGACCTCCCGTCGGCCAAGCCGCGGGTGCCGCGCGTCGAGCCGCTGCTGCACCGCCAGCTCGCGTTCGGCTACAGCCAGGAGGACCTGCGGGTGTTGATCGCCCCGATGGCCGAGTCGGGCGCGGAGCCGACCGGGTCGATGGGCAACGACCTCGCCCTGGCCGTGCTCTCCGACCGCCAGCCCTCGCTGTTCTCCTACTTCAAGCAGCTCTTCGCGCAGGTCACCAATCCGGCCATCGACTCCATTCGCGAGTCGATCGTCATGAGCCTTGGCACCGGCATCGGCGCGGAGCGCAACCTGTTCGAGGAGACCCCCGAGCACGCCCACCAACTGGTGATGCGCCAGCCGATCCTGCGCAGCGCCGAGCTCGAGAAGCTGCGCCAGGTCTCCCAGGACGTCTTCGCCGCCCGCACCATCGACATCACCTGGCC
Source organism: Solirubrobacterales bacterium (assembly GCA_038231895.1). Lineage (GTDB taxonomy): Bacteria > Actinomycetota > Thermoleophilia > Solirubrobacterales > Solirubrobacteraceae > JALYZC01. The sequence continues at coordinate 6,247 of JBBSIW010000131.1, forward strand.
GGGCGTCGAGGGGCCGACGGGAATGGCCCAGGCCGTCCAGCGGATCTGTGCGGAAGCCAGCGACTGCATCGACCACGGGTGCACGGTGATCATCCTCTCCGACCGCAACCTGGGCCCCAGGCGGGTGGCCATGCCGTCGCTGCTGGCGGTCGGCGCGGTTCACCATCACCTCGTGCGCGAGGGCACGCGG
>JBBSIW010000132.1:0-6435 GCA_038231895.1 Solirubrobacterales bacterium
ATGACTGATTCCGTGTGGGTGGGGTTAGTGGTCGTAGGCGATGAGGCTGCGGCCGGGTGTGTCGATGATGCCGGCTTGCCAGAGCTGCCAGTTGTGCCAGATTCCGGCGGCGAGGGCGAGGAGGCGTTGGGCGACGCGGGTGATGAGGCCGGGCATGGTGTGGGCGCCGTGCTCTTCGAGGGAGAGTTGGCCCTTGAGGGTGTCGATGATCGACTCGATCCATTGGCGCACGCCGCCGAGCTTGCCCAGGCGGACGGGTTCGTTTTTGCGGTCGGGGCGCAGGAAGATCGCTCCCAGCTCGCGCATCAGCGCCTCGAAGTCCTTGCCGGCGAAGCCCTTGTCGGCGATCACGGTGTAGCCGTGAAGTTCGACGCGGGCGAGCATCTCGGCGGCGACGTCACGCTCGGGGACGTTGGCGGGGGCGAGCTCAAACGCGATGGGCATGCCGTCCGGCGCGCACAGCAGATACAGCCGGAAGCCCCAGAAGAAGCGCGAATGGCTGGCGCAGTACCCGTAGGCCGCGTAGCCGGCGAACTCCGACCGGCGCACGGTCTCGCGCGAGGCGCTGCACGGGACCGGCGTGGAGTCCAGCAGGCGGAGGTTGTCACACCACGACGGCGACAGGCGCGCGATCGTGGTCAGCACCCTGACGATCTGCGGGGCGAGCGCCCGCATCCGCTTGTTGTAGCCCGGCTGCTTGGGCAGGTAGGGAAACAGGTGTCCGAGCCTGGTCATCGCGAAACGCAAGAAGCGCCGCTCGCTCGGGCAATCGAGCAGGATCTGGGCGACGGCCAGGCACACCAGCTCAGCGTCGGTGATCTGCGGGCGGCGCCGGGCACGCGGCCGGCGCGGCAGGATTTCATCGGCCAACACGTAAAGTGCGGTCAAGAGGGTGTCGAGATCGGCGGTCACGCGGCCACCTCCATGGTCGACGTTGGCGAAAGCAACGCCGACCTTCGACACCCTTCTTATGTCTCCTCGCCCCCGCCCCCGGCACAGCCCGGAACGGAATCAGTCATCTAGAGGTAGGCGTTGAGGTTGACCATGCTGATCTCGGTCTGTGGCCAGCGGCGGATCGCGACGGCCTGGCCCGTACTCAAGCGGCGGATCGCGTTGGGGTTGACCGTCCACTCCTCGACCTCGCGCTGGGACTCCAGCCCCGATGGGACGCGAAAGAAGAGCTTGCGGTCGTACTGAACGGTCCTCCGCTTGACCGTTTCGGTCCCGATCGACTTCGCGATCCACTCGGCGGCGTCTGGGACGTCCTGACGGAAGATGAGCTTCAGCGCGGTGGACTCCCATAGGGCCTCGGCGGCCTCGATCACGTGGAGGTCGTTCAGGGCTTGCGTCGCGAAGACGATCCCGAGCCCGAGAGAGCGCCCGAGTCGCTCCGCCCGGATGAGTTGCGGGCCGAGGAGCTGCGCGGCCTCGTCCACGATGACCTGCGCGCGGATCCTGCGGCCGGCGGCATCGTGTTCGGCCGCTCTGATCAGACCGGCGCTCAGGGCCATGGATCCGATCGCTCGCGCCTCGAACGGATACCGGGTGGCCGGGAGAGAGAAGATGATGAGACCGCGGTGACGGAGTGCGAGATCGAGGTCGACCGCCTCCGGCCCGCGACAGAGCCTGCCCTCGCTCGTCGGCGAGTCGACGGCGATGCCCAGCCGCGTGCCTAGGCCGGTGACGCCGGCCCTCAGCGTGCGGTCGCCGCGGAACAAGTCGAGCGTGCGCTCAAGCGCGTCGGCCTCCCTCGTAGCACCGCCCTGACGACACGCGCCGACGACCTCGTTGGCCCGCTCTGGGCTCTCGAGGTACCGCTGGAGGGTTTCGAGCGTGGGGCGTTGAGTCGCGTGGAGCGCGGCGAGGAGGACCCCCAGAAAGCGGCGGGCCGCGCGCTCGTAGTGCGGCTCGCTCCAGTCCTCGAGATCCATCAGCATGTCCCGCTGCGCTCCGGCGTCGCCGAAGGCGAGCGGGTCCCAAAGGCCGGCGCCACCGAGCGTGAAGATCTGCGCGTCAGGGTGCTGGCGGCGGACGAAGTCGACCAGGGCGGGGTCGCCCTTGAGGTCGATGATGACCTGACCCATGCCGATCTCGCTGAGGCCACGGATGAGCCCGGCAAGCGCGTTGGTCTTGCCGGTTCCGCTCGAGCCGAGGATGAGCGCGTGCTGCTTGAGCAGCTCGGGCTCGACCACCAGCGGCGCCGTGACGCTGCGAATCCTCGGCCCGTCGAAGGCCTGGGAGGCCGCCCGGGCCAACCCGCGAACCGGCTCCTGCCGCGTCCCTTCACCGAGATGGACGCCCAGCCCTGCGCCGGAGGCGAGGTCCAGCGTGCTGGCGTATGTGCGCGCAAGGGGTGGCCGTCCGGCGTGGGACAGGCGCCCCAGCCGGCGGCGCGCTGCGAGCGCGACCCAGCAGCAGACCGCTACCTGCGCCGTCAGCGTGCCGTCGCCGCTGAGCGCGGCGCCGACCGCAGTCACGACGAGGAGCCAGAGCGCGAGGCCGAAAGCGACGCGCCCAGCTGAGCTGTCCAGCGCTCGAGCCGTCACGACGTCCTCGCCTCCGCCTCGGCGGGCTTCGCCGGCCGGCCGAGACGGAGCAGCGCGCCGACCCGCTTGATGTCGCGCGCCGTCGTTGTGGCGGCGGGTATGACGTCGAGCATCAGGACCGCCGCGGGTAGCCTCCACCATCCCGGCGCCGCGACCACGAGGACAGAACCGGCCGCAGCGAGCGCGGTGTTCAGCGTCCAGCGCAAGAGCCACTCTGGCCAGCCGGCCACGGCCTCGGCGACAGTCTCGAGCCCGAGCTGGCCGACGCTCACCAGCTCAGCTCCTCGACGTCCACCAGGCGGCCGGCGCCAACTCGCCCCGCGGCCTCGGACACCGCTTGGCCGATCTGCCCATGGCTGACCAGATAGCGGACGCGGACGCCTCCACGGGCGTAGCCCGCCAAGATTCCCTCGAGGCGCCGACGCCCCTTGCCGGACAGCTCGAGCTCGACCGCCACCGCCTCGTCCGTCCCGGGGTCGACCACGACGAGGTCGGGGAAGTGGACGCGTCGCCGGCCCGCCCGGTCGGTGCCGAGGTCGACCACCCAGCCGACCGATCGATCGAGCTCGGGCGCCCGAAGCTCTCGCTCGGTCACGACCCGCCACCCGGCCAGCTCGTAAGCGACGACCAGGCGCACGACGCCGAGGGTGTGGGTCCAGGTCGCCGTAGCTACTCGCGCGCCGGGAGCCGTGAACGCTCCCGGCCGCCCGTGCAGCGCCCGGCAGTAGCCGACCAGGCCCGCCCCGCGCAGCACGCGCATCCGACGCCAGACCACCGGAAGGCTGATGTCGAATCTCTGCGCGAGATCCTCTGCTCCTGCCACGCCGACCCGATCCAGCCAGCGCAACATCGCCATGTCCCGCTCGGTGACCCGGCCTCGCACACTGTGCCCGCCGCTAGTCCGAGCCGACCCTACCGCACTCCCTCGAGCTACAGCGCTCATACCAACCTAGTCGAACCCGACCCGATCTATCCCCCTCACGAATCACAACACCCCCCGCGCGAGCGCCCGCAAAAGGAGGCCGTCCATCCCCTCCCTGCTTCTCCCTGCTGCACCTCTCCCCTCATGCTCCTCGCCGCCTCTTTCTCCATCCGTCCTCCAACTCCGTCCAAACTCTGCCCCGTCCCGCCGGCAAGTCGTTTCCGAACCCGTTATATCGAAGAGGGGGCGGGGTCGGAAACGAGGAAGCCGGCGGGACGGGGCCTGCCACCCCCCCTCCGTGCACTCCGCTTCACACCCTGCCTTACGAGCCAGTGCACACCACGTGCCCGACCCCGCTCGGGCGACCGCGGCTACTCAGGCATCCAGCGCGGCGTCGGACAGCTCGACGACCGCGACATCCGGGTGGGCGCGCAGCTTCTGGGTCACCGTGATGATCCGCCCGTTGACGTGATCGCGGTGCGGAAAGAGATCCTCGACGGTCGCGCGCTCGATGCGAAGCCCCTCCGTCACCCGGAAGTCCTCGTCGAAGATCACGACGATGACGGCGTCATAGTCCTCGTCGCGGATCGGGCTGAGATTGCGCCGCCCGCGCGCGCCCGTCTCGCGCAAGGCCTTGACCTGCAACCGCTCGCCGCTGGGCAGCAGGACGTCCCAGCCGGCCTGGACGAAGCTCCCGCGCTCGCCGCCGTAGTGGGCGGCGACGATCGCCTCGGCGATGTCACCCACCGGGTTGTTGTTGGTGCGGATGATCTCCCGGGCGCGGAGCTCGCGCATGATCGCCGCCCAATCCGAAAGGAGCTCTCGGGTTGAGCGCGACGACGAGTCGTAGGTCACCCGACGGGCTGCGCCGGGTGAGACTCGGGAGCTCGATGAAACTCGGCGACCCAGTGCTCGGGCACGAAGAGCGGGCGATCGTTAGTTCGTCGACGATCGCCCAACTTGAGAAGCCACAGGCCCAGAAGCGTCACGACGAGCCCGAGCCCGTTCGTGCGCTCCCGCGGCCGCCAGACCATGTCTGAGCCGTCCGGCCAGACCACAGCGATCGGATGTCCCTCGCTAATAGCCGCCTCGACCAGCGAGGAGAACTGCGGATGGTCGGCGGCGATGATGCTCGTGCGGTTGGGGTAGCGGTCCAGCAGCGCCTCGTCGGCGACGAGGCGCTGGGCGAGGTCGAAGCTGGCGTCCATGCCCGGGGTGTTCTGCGGATAGCTCATCGCTCCCACGACAGCATGATGTCCTGCCAGGCCGACTTCAAGTGAGCGATCGCCGCCGGGATCGCCGCGTTCGCCGGTCCCGGATGGAACTCCTCTGCCGGCTGTTTGCCATGTGAACGGGTGTAGCGATGCATGTGGTGGCTTCCGAGGTGGTTGTCGTAGAGGCGAATCTCCTGCCAAGCCGCGTCGCGCCAGGCCAGGAGTAGCACGGCGTAGCGCTCGATCGGGCGACCGGAGAGCCGGACGCGGATCATGACGCCGTCCGCGAGCCGGGTCGAGAACTCGCGCTCGTCGGGCACGCGCGCTCAGACCCGCGATGGGTCGGAGGGCGCCTGCGTCACCCGATCGCCGCCCTCGAACGCCTTGGCCAGTCGCTTGGCCTCGTCGTGCCGGCTCTTGTAGTGCGTGTATCGAGCCGTGGTACGCGCGTCCTGGTGGCCTGCCCAGGCCTGCACCTCGACCGGCGAGGCGTGGTCGATCGCGAGGCTGGCGAAGGCGTGGCGGAGGTCGTGCAGGCGCAGGGGGCGGAGGTCGGCCGCGTCTCGCGCGCGGACGTAGCGACGGCGGAGCGCGCTGCCGTCGAGGCGCCCGCCGTACTCGTTGACGAACACCGGGTCGTCGATGTCCATCCAGCGCTCGCGCTGGCCGAGCAGGGCGAGGCGCTGGGCGAGCTGCGGCACCAGGGGCACGGAACGGATGCGGCCGCCCTTCGTCGTCACGAGCCGGCCGTAGGACCAGTTGCCGCGAACCCGGATCGCCTCGCGCTCGAAGTCGACGTCGCGCCAGGACAACGCCAGAGCCTCTCCCCTTCGTAGACCCGCGAAGCTCAGCGCGAGCAGCAGTGCGCCGTCCTGCCCAGAGGGGTCGAAGCTGTCCGCGGCCCGGACGAGCGCCCAGATCTCCTCGGGCTCGAAGAAGTTGAGGTCGTCGTAGGCACGCTCGCGCAGCTTGTCGACGCGGTCGATCGGGTTCGCGACGATGTCCCACACTCGGGAAGCGCGCTTGTAGATCCCGCCGATGACCGTGGTCGTCTTGTTCATGCTGCGCGGGTTCAGGCCGCGCCGCTTGATCTCGGCGCTGCGCCAGAGCTCGATATCACGCGGGGTGATCGCGTCGAGCTTCCGCTGCCCGAACGCGGGCAGGAGCTCGCTGCTGACGATCGAGCGATAGCCGACGAGCGTGCTCGGCTTCACGCCGCGCTCCTGTTCGGCGTGGCGCAGCCACTCGGCTGCCGCCTGGGCGAACGTCGGGACCTCGGGGGTCGGGTGCCGTGGAGCGGCGACGAGGAGCTCGCGGAGCGCTCCTTCGGCTTCGGCCGGGGTCAGATACCCCTCCGGCTTGGGTCCGTCGGCGACTCGCCAGATCGTCGCGCCGCGCGCGGTGCGCCGGCCGGAGTCCTTGACCCAGGCCGGCCCGAGCATCCGCGCGTGCTTGCCGTCCGCGTCGCTCCAGAAGGCCCGCCACCGGCGGTTGCCACGCGCCCCGACCACCTGGAGATGGGCACCGGCTACCGACTCACGCCCGGGCATGCGGGCTCCGCAAAGGGCTGCTGGGGAACACCTGGGGAACACCCTGGCGCCCGAACTCACCCCCGGCAAAGCCACTTCGCGACAGAAATGCCCGTGAACCTGCGCCATCTCTGCGAAGCGGACGACGGGGGTCGAACCCGCGACCTTCGGCTTGGGAAGCCGACGCTCTGCCAGCTGAGCTACGTCCGCGCGAGAACGGCGAG
>JBBSIW010000133.1:0-6387 GCA_038231895.1 Solirubrobacterales bacterium
GACGGTGAAGAGCTTGATGCCGTCGCCGCGACCGCTCATCCCGTTGTGGTTGGCGGTGTTGTAGGTGATCTCGTTGTTCTCGTTGGCTGGGGTGTCGGAACAGCGTTCGAGGTTGGTGCACGTGGGGTGCACGGTGATGCCGTTGCTCCCGCTCCCCGTGACGTGGTTGCGCACCACCTTGTTGTTGTTGGCGGCGGGTCCCTCGAGCCGGATGCCGATGGCCTGGCGGCCGGCGGCTGGGTCGCCCGCCTGCGCCATGTTGTTGTCCGCCACCACGTTGCCGCGAATCTCGTTGCCGCTGCAGTCCTGCACCAGCGAGATCCCGCTGAAGGGCCCGTTGCGCTGGACCGTGTTGTTGTGGATCCGGTTGTCATTCGAGGCGGTGACGACGATGCCGTCGCCGAAATCGCCCTCCTCGGTCCCGATGTTGTCCTGGACGGTCACGTGCTCGACATGGTTGCCCGAGCCACCCGAGACGACGACGCCGGCACCGAAGTGCTGAACAGTGCCGTTGCGCAGCGTGCAGCCACTCACGTCCCGCAGCAGGATCCCCACTCCTCCGCCGGCCGTCGCGCCATCGCCAGAAACGGTGTGCCCCCCAAGGTCCAGGGTGACGTTGTCTGCCGCGATGACCAACGCTGGGCCAGAATCGCAGGTGAGGTCGCCGTCCAACGTCATGTCCTGGGTGATCTCCTCGCTGCAGCCCGATGTCGCCATGTTTGTCAGTCCTTTCCCGCCGAACGCTCGCGTGTCGCGCGAGCATATACCGAACGCTTGCCGCCCGTGGGGAAAAGGACGGCGGACGAGCGCGCGGCGTCGTCGGTTAGGCTCCCGACTGTCCTGAGGAGGAGCAATGGCGCAGCGAGACAAGAGTGCTCCGGCGGCCACGGGCGGCGCCCAGTCGCCGTCCTCGCTCGGTCCCCTTCCCGACCATGGCGCCAGCCCCCCCCGGGGTCTCGACCAGGTTCCGCAGTCCAGCATCGACCGGGGTCGGTACGGACGCATGTTCCGCCACCTCCGGGCGTTCTCGCCCGACGACGACGTCCTCCGCGCGCTGGCCAACTCGATGGGTCCCTACCCCCAACCCGTTTCGGACACGGGGGCGAGCCTCGAGCCGGGCGAGAACCCCGACCTCCCCGCGGGTTACACGTACCTGGGCCAGTACATCGACCACGACATCACCTTCGATCCCGTCTCGAGCCTCGAGCGGCGTGACGACCCCGACGCCCTGCGCTCGTACCGCACGCCCCGCTTCGACCTCGATTCGCTCTACGGCTCGGGGCCGGCGGACAGTCCCTACCTCTACGACCAGCACGACCCCGTCAAGCTCCTCGTCGGCGCGAACCCGGGCGAGGAGCTCGAGCCGGAGGACCTGCCCCGCAATCAGCAGGGACGCGCGCTCCTGGGGGACCCTCGCAACGACGTCCATGTCATCATCTCCCAGCTTCACCTGGCGTTCATCCACTTCCACAACGCCATCGTCGACCACCTGCGCGACCAGGTTGTCCTTGGTGGAGAGCTGTTCGCCGAGGCCCAGCGTCTCACACGCTGGCACTACCAGTGGATCGTCATCAATGAGTATCTGCGCGGCCTGACCGGCTCCGAAGTGCTGGATCGCGTTCTGGTCAAGACCAAGGACGGGCGGCGCATCGCGAGTCTTCGCTTCTTTCGCTGGAAGCGGGAGCCCTTCATCCCGGTTGAGTTCTCGGCGGCCGCCTATCGGTTGGGCCACAGCCAGATCCGTTCCCGGTACCAGCTCAACCCCCAGCTCGAGCCCATCCACATCCTCCTGCCAACCCCCGACGCCGCCCCGCTGGAGCACCTCGGCGGCTTCCGGCCGTTGCCCAAGACATGGAAGATCCGCTGGGACCTCTTCTTCGAGGCCGACGGCTCGTCGCCGCAGCTGAGCCGCCGGATCGACACCAAGATGACCGGACCCCTCGATCACCTTCCCCCGTTCCTGGACGAGCGCCGCCGTTCGCTCGCCCTGCTGGACCTCCTACGAGGAAAGGCCCTGGGCCTGCCGTCTGGCGAGGCGGTGGCTTCGACGATCGGCACCTCGCCGCCGGGTGAGCAGCTGGGACTCAGCGGCAGGACCCCCTTGTGGTACTACCTGCTCAAGGAGGCCGAAGTCCTCGCAGACGGTCGCCGCCTTGGACCGACCAGCGCCCAAATCGTCGCCGAGGTGTTCGTCGGTCTGCTCGCTGGGGACCCATCCTCATATCTTCGCGCCCAGCCGGACTGGGTGCCCGAGCTTCCGGCCTCCGACCCCGGCTCGTTCACGATGGTCGATCTTCTGCGATTCGCCGGGGTCCTGCCCGCGGCGTAGGCGTCCGTGCCACCCGCGAGATCCGACCGGGCGCCGGTTGTGGCTCTTGCCGGAACCGTGCCCGGGGCAGGTCCTCGGCGACCACGCGGTCGGCGAGGGCGGCGCGGTCGACCTTGCCGCGCTACCTGACCGTCGTGGTCGATCACCACAGCGGAAGGCTGGTCTGGGCTGCGGCTGGTCGTGACCGGCGGATTGTCGAGTGCTTCCTGGATGCGCTAGGCGAGGAGCGCTTAGCGCTGCAAACAGGTCGAATCGGTGTCGTGTGACATGGCCAGCTGGATCGCCGGCCCGATCGCGGATCGCTGCCCAACGCGATCCGCTGCGTCGACCGTTCCACGTGATCCAGTTGGCCACCGACGCGCTTGACGAGGTCCGCCGCGAGGTCTGGAACGAGGCCCGCCGCGCAGGCCAGACCCAGCTCGCGCACGATCTGAAGGGCGCACGGTTCGCGCTGTGGAAGAACCCCGAGCAGCTCACCGCCCGCCAACAGGCCAAGCTCTCAGACATCGAGCAGACCAACCGGCCGCTTTATGCCGCGACCCGGCTGCTCGACGGGTGGATCAACTGGGCACGACGATGCCGCCTCAAACCCATTCCGAAAGCTCGCCCGCACGATCACCGAGCACCGCGTCGGCATCCTCGCCGCCATCGAGCACGGCCTCTCAAACGCCCGCGTCGAGCAGGTCAACACCCAGATCCGGCTGATCACCCGCCGCGCCTTCGGCTTCCACTCAGCCCACGCCCTGATCGCCCTGGCCATGCTCACCCTCGCCGGCCTCCGCCCACCACCACCCCGACCACGACCACGATGAAACCACCCACTCACACCACCCACGGAAACGTCAGGAGCCCCCTAAATTTCCGCGATCCGCCTATCGGACAGTCGAACCGCACGACTGTCCGATCACCAAACCGCCCAAAAGGAACTCCCCGCCTCGCCTGTCGAAGACACACGCCACTCCCGGTCATGCCGACCCTCCCGCGACAGCACATCGCACGGGCAGGCCCCGGCTCTGAGTACAATGGCGCATCGCGCGCGCTGGTGCCTCCGTTGGCGCGCAACCTCACCCCTACCCTGAGTGGACCATCAACGGATTCAGGCAACGCCTCCAGTGCTGGCTGGTCGCGGCCTCCGCGCTAGCGGCCATCCTGGCGGCCCCTGGCGGCGCTACTCTGTGGAGTCGAAATGGGACTGCCGGGGCCAGCCCGTCGGGTGCGTGTCAAACCCAAGCGTGAGGAGCGCCCGGTTCGGGCGCCGCCGCCGCAGCGCCAGCCGCGGCCGGAGCCTGAGCCAGCGAGGCAACCGGTGCGCCGAAAGCCCAACAGAGTGCCGGCCTAACCGTGAGTGATTTCGTCCCCACCTGGCTGTCAAGCCTCGGTGCGCTCTCAATGCGCAACGCCTACGACCCGGTTACGCAGCTCCGGACCTATCGCGTGCGTATGCGCGACGGTGGGGAGGTCGTCTGCCACGTTGACGATGCCCTCACGAACGTGCGCGGCGAGCTCACCGCCGCCATCTGCCGTTATCAGGAAGGCAAGCCCAGCGACGACGCTGACTCACCCACCCCCGAGATCGATGGTGAAGTGATCGGCTTTCGCTCCTGGGCGCTGTACGCGTGGAAGCTCGGTATCGCGGGTAAGACGAGCGCCCCGCCATGGCAACCGGGTGTCAACACTGCTCGCTGCCACGCATTGGCTCAACGACTCGGCCCGTCCGGCCACAGCACAAGCCCGCCATTCGCCGACCGGCACGACGCGCCCGACGAGGACTGCGACTGCGGCCTCTACGCGCTCCGCCAGCCCGACAAGCAGTGGACGGGGATGGGCTCTGAACACTGGCGCGAAATCAGGGTCTGCGGCGCCGTGCTGGCCTGGGGCGACCGGTTCTTCTTGCACCCCACCGGGTTCCGCGCGCAGTACGCCAAGCCGGTGGTGCTCGCAACCAGCGAGCAGTGGCCACGGCCGATGCGCGCAATGATCGCGGCGCTCGCACAGGACTACGCCTGCGACGTGGTCAGGCTCGAATACCTGCGAGACGCCGCCCGAGAGCACGGCCAGCTCGTACCCCCGAATCTCGTGCCCCAGGCCGACGAGACCGGCACAGCCAGCGAACTCGCCGCGCGAACCGGCGGCGCAGCGTGGCGCATCGCGTCAACCAACCCCACGCCGGCGCACCCCCGGACCGTGGCTTTCCCAGACTGCCTTTAATGGGAGCGGGTCGAGAAGATCCTTTCACGACAGGACTTACGGGGGTCGGTCGGGAACCGCTTGGAGTCCGACATCCAGGGCAGCAGCGTGGAGTCGATGATCCCACGTGACCGCTCTGACCGTCTCGACGTAGCCACGCGGCACATGAACCAACCATCGGCGGCGCGCATGGCCTTGCGCACGACCGTGAACCGTGACCCGCACACGCTCTCCCCGAGCGACCAGACGCAGCATCGCGCTAAGCGACGCCTTGAGCTCGCGCACACCGACTTCGTACATTGGTAGTCACATTAGCCCTCATGTGACTACATTGGTGGGCTAGCTGAGCCGAGCTCATGACGGCCGTGCCGTACGCGGTGGTCGTCTGGCAGGCTCCAAGACCTGGAGGAGCGCTCGCCAGCACGCCCAGGAGTCGACCTGGTGCAGCGTCCCGTCGGGCGCTCGCAAGCGCAGCACCCAGTATGGGCTGCCGCGCTCGACGGTTTGAGCGTCCGCGAAGCGCAGGCCGCGCTTTGCCCCCTCCTCAGCGATCTTGGCCACATCGCGGTAGCGCAGGGCGGCCATGCGCTCGTGGCGCGGCCCGGTCTGATTTCCGTGCTCACCGCAGCTCACGCGCGGCGGCCCGGGTCCCGCCGCGCAGGCCCGCCCGATGCCTGGCCATCACAGGCGCGAGGATTGTTCTTGTCCCCAGTCGCGCCGTGTGGCCTCAAAGGCAACGATCTGGCGGGCCCGCGCGACGCTGACACCAAAGCGCGACGCGAGCTGTGGGTAGGTCACCCCCGCCTTGCGCTGGGAGAAGATCTCAGCGTTGCGAAGCGGACGCGAGTTGTGAGGCTTGTACTCGCCCCTCATTGCAAGCTCACCTGCCCTCGTCCTTGCCGGTGAGCGCTGTGGCGTGACATAGACATACCCTCGCGTCAGGCTACGGCCACCACCCACTCCACGTCCAATACACAGTGGCCATACCGACCATACCCCGAAGGTATGGGCCAAGCCAACGCCGCCGCGGCAGACACTCCGGACACAAACCCCGCAGCACCATTCGCGCATCAAGAGCCAGCCGATCGTATTCCTGCGCCGTGACTGGTTCGTGGAGCTCCCTGCGGATAGGCGCGTTACGCGCCCGGATGGGAGACCGTAAGGCCTTGTTCGGCCGCGGCTCCGATGAGGCGCCGATCGTAGGCGACGAACTCATCGGCGTTGATCCGAAGCGCGCTCGCCAGGTGAATCGCGTCGAGCGTTCGAACGGCACGCGCAGTCAGGCGAGCCGCGGCGCGCAACAGCCCGTCGCTGACGTCGATCAACATGCAGGAGGCAAGCAGTCGCTCTGCTTCCTCCTCGACGTCTGCAGCCCGGTTCGCGAGCGTGGTTGCGCGCGGCACCTCGACGAGCGCGAGGCCACTCGTCGCGAGAAGCGGTCCATCCTCGAGGTGGCGTTCAAGCGCCGCGCTCTCCGGCTCTTCGATGACAAGCTTGACCAGCGCCGAGGAGTCCGCGTACAGGAGCCGTTGCTCAGCGCTCAGCGCGGTCGCCCTCAATCGCTTGGCTTGCACTCAGCTCGCCCACGATCGGAAAGCGACGGAGCGGCTGGGTCAGCGGCCTGCCCAACCTCACGTCACCTCCCGCCACGAGCCGGTCGATGCGGTCTCCACGCACCGGGGCGAGCATCGCTATCAGCACGCCATGGTGGGTGACCTCAATCGTCTCGCCCCCTCGCACCCGTCGAATCGTCGCTGTGAGACTGTCGCGAAGCTCCCTAATCCCCATACGTGCGGGCATTGTGGCCACATGGTACCACAGGGGCCTCGGGCACCGGCAGACGCGGGGATGGGCACGGGCGCACCCAAACC
>JBBSIW010000134.1:0-6377 GCA_038231895.1 Solirubrobacterales bacterium
CCTTACCCCCGTTTTGGGGGGCGGGGGGGGGGGTCGGGTGTTACTCGGCGTTTGTTCCACGCTGCACGGTGCACCAACCGCCTACTCATGTATCGGCGTCGTCGGTCACGGTCGCACGGTTGTCCGGCCGACGCAACTTCGGCGCCGCCTGCCGGTTACAGCGGACGAATGGAGCAGGTGCGATCGCGGACGGCTGCAAGCGGGGCTCTGGCGCTCGCCCTCGTGGTGGCCTGTGCCGCGCTCGCGCTCGCGCTCGCCTCCGCCGCGCCCGCGCGAGCGGTGCGCTGGGACGTATCGCTCGGCGGATCCCTGGCCGCGGAGTCACCCTCCCCGGGCGCAGGCTTCGTCGCGCGGCTCTACGAGCGCCTGGTCGGCGCCGGCGACCTGCAGCTGCGAGACCTGGCATGCCGCGGCGTCACCACGGTTTCCATGGCTCGCGCCAACACCTGCCGCGGCTCGGTGGGTTCGCAGGCGGGTGACGGGGAGAGCTTTCTGCGCTCGCAGCGCGGTGGGGTCGCGCTGGTGACCGTCGAGCTGGGGGCGAGCGACGTGTTCGTGTGCGTGCACGGGGGCGGCGCCGACCGGCGCTGCGTGCGCCGCGCCCTGCGCGGCCTCGACCGCCGCCTGCCGGGAATGCTGGCACGGTGGCGCGCTGCGGCGGGCGACCAGGCCCACTTCCTCGGCATGACCTACTACGACCCGTTCCGTGGCAAGGCGGGGCGTCGCGGCGGACGCGCGGCCGTGCGGGCGCTCAACCGCCACCTGCGAAGCATCTACGGGCGGGCGGGCGTGCAGTCTGTGAGCCTCGGCGAGGCGTTTGTCGGGCGTCGGCTCTGCCGGCGCACGCACGCCTGCCGTCACCGGTTCGACCCGCGGCCCAACGCGGTGGGCGCCCGGGCGATCGCCGACGCCTTCGCCGCGGCAAGTGGCCCTCTGCCGCGCTCGGGCAACGGCCAGCTGGGCCAGTTCATTACGCCGTGCCGCTACTCGCATCGCGCGCCCGATGACCCGATCGTCTACCCCAACCAGCTTGGGCGCTCGCACTCACACGACTTCTTCGGCAACGGCTCCACGAGCGCGACGTCGACCCTCGACAGCCTCAACACGGCGCCGACCAGCTGCCGGCGACTCCAGGATCGCTCCGCCTACTGGGTCCCCACGCTGCTCTACGACGGCCGGCCCGTCACCCCCCAAGGCGCAACGATCTACTACCGCGACGCGGGCAAGGACCCCGCGACGCTCCGGCCCTTCCCGGCCGGGCTGCGCATGATCGCGGGCGACGCGAAGGCGGCCGGGCCGCAGAGCCTGGACGTCGTGAGCTGGGGATGCGGGTCGGACAGCGGGATCGAGCGCCAACCGGCCCCACCCGTCTGCCCCGCCGGGCGCTCCCTGGTCGGGACGGTGCGCTTCCCGGACTGCTGGGACGGCGTGAACCTCGCCTCGGCCGACCACAAGTCCCACATGGCCTACGCGCTCAAGGTGCGCGGCGGCCGCGCCTGCCCCGGATCGAACCCGGTGGCGGTGCCCAAGATCACCTTCAACATTCGCTACCCGGTCCCCGGCGGACCGAGCGTGAGCCTCGCCTCGGGCTCGGCGTTGACCGAGCATGCCGACTTCTTCAACGCCTGGGATCCGCCCACCCTCGCGTCGCTGGTGGTGGGCTGCCTGGTCGCGGACGTGAAGTGCGGGAGCTCATAGGGCTGGCGCGGTCGAGCAAGTGATGGGCCACAAGCCCGTCGACGAAGTCAACGACGATGTCTCGGGGAGCCGCACGGCGATCTGCTTGCTCAGCGCAAGCTCACCGCCGCGCCTTGCGCGTGCGCCCCCGCTCCTCCTGGCGTGCGACGACGTGCTCCACGAGCTTGAGGATCGACTCGGAGCCGGAGGCTCTGACGTGTCCCTGCTCGAAGGCCGTGCGCCACTGGCGCGTGTTGCCCTCGGCGGCCAAGTCGTTGAAGTGCGGGCGCGAGACCATCAGGCGGACCTTGGCGTCGGAGGCGATGTCCTTGGTGATCTCCGGACCGGGAAGCTCCACGCGATAGAGCTGCACGTCGCCGCGCCCGCGCAGCTCGAGCCCGACCACGAGCTTGAGCTGCGCCAGCGCCGGCACCTCTTCGAGGAACCGGCGCACGCCAGTCTCGATCAGGTCCCGCGTGTCCGTGGCAGAGCTCAACGCCGATGGCTCAGATCTTGTGCCGTTGCAGGAGCTTCTTGCCGATCACCATGCGCTGGATCTCGGAGGTTCCCTCGCCGATCAGCAGCAGGGGCGCGTCGCGGTAGAGGCGCTCGATCTCGTACTCCTTGGAGTAGCCATAGCCACCGTGGATGCGGAAGGAGTCCTCGACGCACTCCTTGCCGGCCTCCGAGGCGAACAGCTTGGCCATCCCGGCCTCGAGGTCGCAGCGCTCGCCGGCGTCCTTGAGGCGCGCCGCGCGCAGCGTCATCAGCCGCGCGGCGTCGATCTTGGTGGCCATGTCGGCCAGCTTGAACTGGACCGCCTGGTGCTGGGCGATCGGCTTGCCGAAGGCCTTGCGTTCCTGGGCGTAGCGCAGCGCCAGCTCGAGCGCACGTTGGGCGATGCCCACGCCGCGTGCGGCGACGTTCACCCGTCCGACCTCCAGCGCGTCCATCATCTGGACGAAGCCCTGCCCCACCCCGGCCTCCGGCCCACCCAGCACGTTCTCGGCCGGGCAGCGGTAGCCGTCGAAGACGAGCTCCGTGGACTCGACGCCCTTGTAGCCCATCTTCCTGATCTTGGGGGGAACATCGAAGCCTTGCCAGTCGCCGGTGTTCTCGGTGGCGCCGGGCTCCTTCTCTGCGATGAAGCAGGTCATGCCCTTGTAGCGCGGCTCGGCCTTGGGATCGGTCTTCATGAGCACGAAGCACACGCCCGAGAGCAGGCCGTTGGTCACCCACATCTTCTGCCCGTTGAGCTCGAAGTCGCCATCGTCGAGCTGCTTGGCGGTGCCCTTGATGCCCTGGACGTCGGAGCCGACCTCGGGCTCGGAGAGCGAGAAGGAGGCGCGCAGCTCGCCCGTGGCCATGCGGGGCAGGAAGCGCTCGCGCTGCTCGTCGGTGCCGAACTTCATCAGCAGGTAGGAGCCGATGAAATGGGTGTTGACGATGCCCGAGATCGAGATCCAGCCGCGGGAGAGCTCCTCTACGATCATCGCGTAGGTCGTCAAGTCCAGCCCCATCCCGCCGAACTCCTCGGGAATGGTGACTCCGAACAGGCCGAGCTCCTTCATCTGCTCGACGATGGGCCCGGGGAACTCGTCCTCGTGGTCGTAGTGCTCGGCCTGCGGCAGGATCTGCTCGTCGGCGAACTGGCGCACCATTTCGGTGATCGCGTGCTGCTCGTCGGTCTTCTCGGTGAACTGCGGCGTGGCGACGGCCATCTGGCGCTGGACCCCCGTCGGTTGCGCGTGCGTGCACGCAGGATACCGCCGCCGGAATCGCGCACGGTCGTGCCAGACTCCCCGGGTGGCCGACGAGCAACTCGCGCCCCGGGCATGAACTTCGCCCGCGACGTCGTCGACGCCGCGCCAGGTGAACGGATCGCCCTCGTGGAGGTGGGTCGGGACGGGGAGCGGCGGAGGTGGACCTTCGGCGAGGTGGCCGACCGCAGCGCCCGCCTCGCGGGCGCCCTGCGTGATCGCGGCGTAGGCCAAGGGGACGTCGTGATGACGCTGATCGGCAACCGGGCCGAATGGGTGCTCGCCATGGTCGCCTGCTTTCGGATCGGCGCAGTCGTGCTGCCCTGCAACGAGCAACTGCGAGCCAAGGACCTCGGCCAGCGCCTCAGGGCGTGCCAAGCGACCTTGATCCTCGCTGATGAACGCAGCCTCGGCGAGCTCGGCGAGGCCTCGCCGCACTGCGAGGTGATCGCCGTTCCCAATCCGCGGCTGTTCGAGGCCGATCCGGCGCCGGCGATCGAGCTGGCCCCGAGCGCTCCGTGCCTGGTCATCTTCACCAGCGGCACCGCCGGCGAGCCCAAGGGCGCCGTGCACGCCCAACGCTACCTCCACGGCCAGCATCTCCAGGCGCGCCACTGGCTCGGGGCGCAGCCGGGCGACCTCGTGTGGTGCACCGCCGCGAGCGGATGGTCGAAGTCGGCGCGCAACGTGTTCGTTGCCCCGTGGCTGTGCGGCGCCGCGGCGTTGCTCCACGACGCGCGGTTCGATGCCCACGAGCGCCTAGAGCTCGTGGAGCGCGAGCGGGTCAACGTCCTGTGCATGGCGCCCACCGAGTACCGGGTGATCGCCAAGCGTGCGGAGCCGCGGCCCTTCAGCGCTCTGCGGGGGCTCGTCGCCGCGGGCGAGGCGCTCAACCCCGAGATCCTGCGCGCGTGGGAGGAGGCCACGGGCCTGGGAATCCGCGACGGCTACGGCCAAACCGAGACCGGCCAGCTCACCGGCAACCTCGCCGGCGAGCCGCCACGAGCAGGATCGATGGGCCGCGCCCTCCCGGGGATCGACCTGCGCATTGAAGACGGCGAGCTCGCGCTCGACCCCGGGACGGCCCCGACCTTCTTCCTGCGCTATCTCGATCAAGAGCCCGCGCTGGGCCCATGGCGCACAGGAGATCGCGTTCACGCCGACGACGACGGTTTCCTCTACTTCGAGGGTCGCAGCGACGACCTGATCATCTCCGCCGGCTACCGGATCGGCCCGTTCGAGGTCGAGTCTGCGTTGATCGCTCACGCCGCCGTGGCAGAGGCCGCCGTCGTCTCAGCGCCCGACGAGGAGCGGGGCCAGGTCGTCCGGGCGGTGGTGGTCCTACAGGCAGGTTTTGCGCCCGGGGAGGGACTGGCCCGTGAGCTGCAGGAGCACGTCAAGCGCCAGACCGCGCCGTACAAGTACCCGCGACTCGTTGACTTCGCCTCCGAGCTGCCCAAGACCGCCAGCGGCAAGGTCCGCCGGGCGCTGCTGCGGGAGCCGGCTACGTGAGCTTGTAGCCCTTTGCCTTGTACTCGCTGTTCAAGCTGGTGATCTGGGCCTGGAAAGCGACCGCTTGGGTGTTCAACGCCTTTGCAATGCCTTGGGAGCGATTGGTGTCGCCGGAGTTGGCGGCCTGGATGTAGGGCGTCAGGGAATCGGCAAAGGCGCGGACGATCACGGTCAGGCGCTGATGGAGGTCTTTGACCTTCGCCGGTGGCTTGACTGCTGCGTACCTCTGAGCCAGGCGGTTGAGGACGGTCTGAAGCTGCATGGCTCGGGTTCCCCTCTCCGAGGGTGAGGTGGGTGTCTTCGCTGCGGGGAGCTGCTTCTGGTCCTTTTGAAACTGCTCGGTGATGGATCTCATCTTCTTCGTGTACGTCTCCTTCTCGCTCTCCCCGCAGCCTGCGAGGAGCGCGAGCCCGGACAAGGCGATCACGACCCACGACACTCGACGACTCATGAAACCCTCCTCTTGGTTGCGGACCCTGGAGCTGGAGCTGGAGGAAGCCTACGCGTCGCCAGTTGCGCGAGTGCGGCCGACGCGCCTCCCGTGCAGGCCTTGAGGCCAGCCGGGCCCAGCAATGGTCGTCACGCGTCGCGGCCGCGCTGAGGCATCCACCGCGTCAAACGCTCTGGTGGAGCAGTCATTTCGGTCGTGCGCGTCCTACTTGTGTTCGCCGAAGTGGGAACTTGACAGGCTCAGGGAAAGTCGGAGTACCGCTCGCGAGCCACCATGGCGCGTGGCATGCACGTCGCGTGGCTACACCCACGCCTATCGCCGAACTGAGGTCGATCGACTGGGCCGGACCCAAAGTTCGCGCCGGTGATCCCTCACCTATCAGGAGACCAGGAGATGCTCGTCGCTTGGGCAGGCCCGGCCTGCTGGGCTACCACTCCAACCAGGACCCGCTCAGGATGTTCAGCAGCAGGCTCTCGATGAAGATGACCGTCTCCTCGCGCCCGGGCATGTACTGGGTCGGGTGGCCGCAAAGGTTCCGCAACTTCAACCGTTCGTGCAGGAGCTGGCGAGCGTTCCGGTTGAACATCCCAGCGTCCTCGCCCAGCTGGATGAAGTCGCGCTCGCCGATGTATAGGAAGTCACCTTGCTTCCTTGATCTCACGACAGTTGTCCGACTTACCGAACCGCGAGCCCAAGGGGAGGAGGCTCCACGAGGAGGAGGACTCTCCTGAGCGGTCGCTCAGCTTCGTCATCACCGTCGCGGTGATGCTGACTGGTGCGTGAGAGCACGTGATTTTCTACAACCGACACGTTGAGTCCACGTCTCGGATAGCTAGAACTCTCGTTCCGCACTTCTCGCGGGCGATATCTCCCCCCAAGGTCTGGGCGGGTGAGGGGGCTGGTCAGGGGTCAGGCGTCGCGTTGAGGTAGGCGTGCTTGGGGAGGCCCAGGAGGTTGAGGACTTGGCGCTGGAGGTC
>JBBSIW010000135.1:0-6374 GCA_038231895.1 Solirubrobacterales bacterium
AGCGCGTGGCGGCGACCGATGCCATGACGATCACCTTCGACCTGCGCCGGACGTCGCTGGGGTTCGACCACCAACCGCTCGCGGACCTGCCGATCCTGCCGAGGCACCTGTGGCAAGGCCTTCCCGCCGGCCAGCTCGCGCCTTCCGGGCTCCCGGTGGGCAGCGGGCCCTACCGCCTGGTGAAGGCCGGTGCCGGCACGGGCTACGAGTTCCAGGCGAACAAGGCCTACTTCAAGGGGCGTCCGCGCGTGGATCACATCCAGGTGCCGATCATCCACGACGAGCAGCGCACGTACGCCGCACTCCAGCGCAGACGGCTGGACATGCTGCCGTTCAGCCTGCCCAAGCAGGCCGCCGACGAAGTCGGCAAGTCTTTTGGAATCAATTTGCGAACCGGGCCCGACTACTCCGGCACAGCGCTCCTCTTCAATCTCAGGCGTCGGCCGTTCAATAGTCCGGCCGCGCGCGAAGCGGTCGGGCATGCCCTTGACCTCGAGCGGATCTTGAGGAACGCGGGCCCCGCGGTGGCGGCTGATCGCGGCTACATCCACCCAGCCTCGCCCTGGGCGGCGACCACGCCGCTTCAGCGCTTCGATCCGCAGGCCGCCCAGTCCGTGCTGAGGCGACTCAGGCTGCCCCCCATCCGGGTCCTCGCCCCCGGCAACGACCCGGTGAGGCTCGAAGCCGGCAGACAGGTCGTACTTGCCCTGCGCCGCGCCGGGGCGACGGCGAACCTCGCGAAGGTCTCGCCCTCCAGGCTGGGGCGCGCCGTCGGCGCGAACGGCTCGACGCCGAGCTTCGACGCCGCCATCGTGAGCACCCCCGCGCTCGCCTCCTACGACCCCGACTTCCTCGACCAGCTGTTCGGCTCCAATTCCCGTACGGCGCCCCTGAACTACGCGGGGTACCGGAACCCGGAGTTCGATGCGCTGGCCGGCCGGGTCGCCGGTGCGCCCGACGAACGAGCCCGTCGGACGGCCGTCCAGGCAGAGCTCCGGCGCTTAGCGGATGACCTTCCCGCCATCCCGCTCTTCTTCTCCCAGGGCACCTTCGCCTACCGCCCCGCCATCTATGACGGGTGGACGTTCATCAAGGGAAGCGGGATCCTCGACAAGCGATCGTTCCTTCCCGGTGACGTGTCGGCTCAGGATCAAGCCCCGGGCGGCAACGAACCCAAGTCGCCCGCATCGAGCTCTTCTGCGCTGGACATCGCCAGCCTGCTGTCACTCGCCGTCCTGGCCGTAGCGGTGATCGTGGGGGGGGTGGCTGGGTTCGTGGTCCTACGCCGCCGGTCGGGCGAGCGGCGCTGAGGGCGCGCCGGGTCAGGGCATCTCGACGTGCACTGGCCGTGCGACGCCCGCGCCGTCGTGCTCGCTCGCGTAGATCTCCTTGAGCTCGTCGGCGGTCATCGTCTCCTGCTCGAGCAATGTCGCAGCGATCCGTTCCAGGATCGCCCGGGAGTGCACGATCACCTGCCGGGACTCCCGCTCCGCCTCGTCGAGGAGCCGCTTGACCTCGGTGTAGATGAGCCGCTTCTCCTCCTCGGAGTAGCGGACGAGGGCGGGTCCGTCACGGTCCTTGGGGTCGGGAAAGGTCATGCCGCCCAGCGCGTCGCTCATCCCGTACGAGCAGATCATCCTTCTCGCGATGTTGTTCGCCTGGTCGAGATCGCCCCAGGCGCCCGACGAGAGCTCTCCGGTGATCAGCTTCTCGGCCACCCGGCCCGCGAGGGCCATCGCCATCTGGTTGATCAGGCGCGAGCGGGAGTGCGTGGCCAGCTCCTCCTCGTCGGCCAGCAGGACGAAGCCCAGCGTTCGCCCCCGCGGGACGATGCTGATCCGGTGGGGCACCGTCACGCCCGGGAGGGCGAGGCTGACAAGCGCGTGGCCCGCCTCGTGGTAGGCGGTGCTGCGCCGCTCCTCCTCGGTGGGGATGTGCTGGCGCGAGCGCAGTCCGAGCACCACGCGCTCGTACGCCTCGTCCATCACCTCCCGGGTGACCTCGGGCAGCCGCTTGCGGGTGGCCAGCAGCGCCGCCTCGTTGACGACATTGGCCAGGTCGGCGCCCGAGAAGCCCTGCGCCGCGGCGGCCAGCCCGTCCAGGTCCACCTCGTCGGCCAGGCGCTTTCCCTTGGCGTGCACGTCGAGGATCGCGCGTCGGCCGGCCCGGTTGGGCAGCGCGACCTCGATCTGCCGATCGAAGCGGCCCGGTCGCAGGAGGGCGGAATCGAGGATGTCGGGCCGGTTGGTGGCGCCCATGAGGATCACGCCGGTGCGGGCCTCGAAGCCGTCGAGCTCGACCAGGAGCTGGTTGAGCGTCGATCCGTACTCCCGGTCGGCGCTGCTGAAACTTGCGCGGTGGCCGCCGAGAGCGTCGATCTCGTCGATGAACACGATCGCGGGGGCGACCGCCTTGGCCTCGGCGAAGAGGTCGCGTACCCGCGCGGCGCCCTGCCCGACCCAGATCTGCACGAACTCCGCCCCCGAGGCCGAGAAGAACGCGGCGTTGGCCTCTCCGGCGACGGCCCGGGCCAGCAGCGTCTTCCCGGTTCCGGGCGGACCCGTGAGCAGGAC
Organism: Solirubrobacterales bacterium; assembly: GCA_038231895.1. GTDB lineage: Bacteria > Actinomycetota > Thermoleophilia > Solirubrobacterales > Solirubrobacteraceae > JALYZC01. The sequence goes on from JBBSIW010000135.1 coordinate 2,574, forward strand.
GCCTCGGGGGATCTGGGCCCCGACCTCGGCGAAGCGCTCGGGGTCGCCCAGGTAGTCCTTGACCTCGGCGAGCTCCTCCAGCGCGTCGTCCACGCCCGCCACGTCGGCAAAGGTGACCCGCTCCTCACCGGCGCCCCTCCGGCCGACAGCGCGCTCGCGGGTTGAGAGCCGGCGCTGGCGATCGGGCTCCTCGATCACCCGCCGCAGCGCCTCGTCGAGCTCGTCCTGGGAGACCGCACTTTTACTCGCGCGGGAGGCGAGGAGGGCCGCCTCGTTGATCACATTGGCCAAGTCCGCCCCACTCAGCCCGTAGCCGCGCTTGGCGATCTCACCCAGGTCCGTCTCGGGCGCGAGACGCCTCGTCTTGGCGTGCAGGTCGAGGATCGCCAGCCGATCCTTCTCGCTGGGGCGCTCCAGCCCCACCGGGCGATCGAAGCGGCCGGGACGCAGCAGAGCCTGGTCGAGCATGTCGGGACGGTTGGTCGCTGCCAGCACGATGAGCCCCTCGGTGGGCGAGAAGCCATCCATCTCGGCGAGGATCTGTTGAAGGGCCTGCTCCTGCTCGCCTCCCGAGATGATCACGGACCCCTCGGTGTTGCGCTTGAGGCCGATGGAGTCGAGCTCGTCGATGAACAGGATCGCCGGCGCAGCGGTCTTGGCCTCGGCGAACACGTCGCGCACGCGTGCGGCGGCCATGCCGGCATAGCGCTCGACGAACTCACTGGCGGTGACCGAGAAGAAGGCGGCGTTGGCCTCGCTTGCCACCGCCCTCGCCAGCAGGGTCTTTCCGCACCCGGGCGGCCCGTAGAGGAGGACTCCTCGAGGTATGCGGGCACCCAGCTCGGCAAACCGGTCGCGCTCTGACAGGTAGGAGACGAGCTCACTGAGCTCGGCGATGGCGGCGTCCTGGCCGGCGACGTCGTCGAAGGTGACACGCTCGTCCAGCTCGGTGGCACGCCGGCCGATGCTGCGGTCTCTCATCGCCAGTCGGCGCTGGCGCTCGGGCGCTTCGAGGATGCGCCTGAGCGACCGATCGAGCTCCTCCTGGGAGACCTTGTCCTTGCCGGCGCGCGCCGAGAGCAGCGCTGCCTCGTTCATCACGCTTTCGAGGTCCGCTCCGGTGAGCCCGATCGCGCGCTTGGCGATCACATCCAAGTCGACGCCCTCCGCGAGCGGCTTCTTCTGGGCATGGACGGCCAGGATCGCGGCGCGGCCCTCTTCGCTCGGCCGATCGACCGAGATGGCGCGATCGAAGCGTCCCGGACGCAGCAGCGCGGGATCGAGGTCCTCGGGCCGGTTGGTGGCGCCGACCACAATCGATCCCTCCGTCGCGGAGAAGCCGTCCATCTCCGAGAGGATCTGGTTCAGCGCCTGCCCCTGCTCCTCGCTCGATCCCCCGCTGGCACCGGGGCCCGACGTGCGCCGGCGGCCCACCGCGTCGATCTCGTCGATGAACAGGATGGCCGGCGCGTTCTCCCGCGCCTCCTTGAAGAGCTCGCGCACGCGCGCCGCCCCCACGCCCACGTAGAGCTCGACGAAGTCCGAGCCCGAGATCGAGTAGAACGCTGCGCCCGACTCGCCGGCGAGTGCCCGCGCAAGCAGCGTCTTGCCGCAGCCCGGGGGGCCGTAGAGCAGGACGCCGTTGGGGATGCGGGCGCCGAGGTCGGTGACGCGGCTGGGATGGGCGAGGAAATCGGCCAGCTCGCGCAGCTCGGTCACCGCCTCGTCTTGGGCCGCGACATCGTCGAAGCGCGAGAGCTCTTCGCTGCGAACCGACTTCCGGGCGCCGCTGCGCAGCCCGAACATGCCGGTTCCCCGCCGCCATGTCAGCAGCAGGTAGACGAAGATCGTGATGAAGATCAGCGCCGGCAGCAGGTAGGTCGCCGGGACCGCGAGGCTCTTTCCGAACTGCTGGTCGATGTTCACCGCGATCCGGTTCTGGAGCAGACTGTCGACTAGCCGCTCGTCAGTACCGTTTGTCTTCAGGTACGGAACGTTGAACCGAGTCAGCGCGCCGTTCTTCGCTCGGTAGTGCCCTACCAGGTAGGAGTCGTAGTCGAGAATGCGGGCGTCCTTCACCCGACCCGACTCCGCGAGATCGAGGAACGTCGAGAACGGAAGCTGCCTGCCGGTGACCTGCGGCCGAGTGGACGCGACGACCTGTACATACAGCGCGAGCAAGATCACGAGGACCAGCACGGTCCAGAAACCGAGCGTTCCGAACCGCCGCGGAGAATCCTTGCGACGCGGCCGTTTCCATCCCCTCGCACCCTTCGCTGTTCTCACAGACGACAGCCTACAAGGGTCCACGTGCGAGCTGTCGATGCTGAGGCGGCGGCTTAGCGCTTCTCGTGCTCGCAGGAGCCGGTGTCGACGGAGGAGCTCGGGGGGTGGCGGGCGGTCTGGTCCAGGGCCCTGCGAACCGTTGCGTTCGCGACCCCGAGTCCGCTCGCTCCACCTCCGGCGAAAACGGTCGCTATGACGCGCCCTCGCTCATCGACCACCGGCCCGCCCGAGCTGCCGGGCGCCACGGTCCCGGCAAACGACGTGATCAGACGTCCGTAGAGCTTGCTCGCCCCGATGGGGGCGTTGCCGATGCGCCCCAGGTTCTTCCTCGAAGTCGGACCCAGCCGTACGGGGCGGATGGCATGGCGGCCCAGGGGAAATCCGAGCGCGGCGCCGGATGTTCCGACCCGTGGCTTGGACACCAGGGGAAGGACGGATTTCCCCGTGATGCCGGACGTGCGCAGCAGCGCTATGTCGTTCTTGCGGTCGAACCAGATCGGCGTGGCGTCGTGCGGCTTCCCCTTGCCTTGGATGCGCACGGCGAACACGTCCTCGCCGGCGGCGACGTGAGCGTTGGTGACGACCACGCCATCGGCTCCGATCCAGCCGCTGCCCTGCCCGCCGCCGCCGCACCCCAGCACCTCGATCTTGACCACGCTTCGATCGGCGGCTTGGATCTGCGGGTCCTGGCCTACGCGCGGGTCGGGGCGGGGGACCCGCGGCGGGGGGCCCTCGTAGGTGGGAAACGAGACGCCGAGCGAAGCCTTGGCCACAAGCACGGGGCCGGGCGGTGGCAGCACGGCGTTGAGACGCTTGAGGATCGCTGAATGCACCAGCGGGTCCCGGATCGAATTCACCTGCGCGAGGATCGAGCCGACCAGCCACGCCGCCGCCAGACCGAGGCAGCCGGCCAGCAGCGCCCCCGTGATCGGGTCCGCGCTGCCCAGGCGGTCGAGCCGCGCCCGCTGGCGATGGGCCAGGCGCTCGAACGCGGCCGCGAGCAGGCCTCCGAGCAGCAGCGCGCCGGGGAGCGCGAGGATGGGGGCGTAGGTCGAATGCACGCCACCCTCGAGGATCAGTGGCGCCACGCGCGAGCCCAGAACCGCTCCCAACCCGAACCCCACCAACGCGAGCGTGCCTACCGTCAGCCCACGGGAGAACCCCCACGCCGCCATGGCCAGGGTCAAGACGACGATGATCAGGTCGATGGCGAGCACGGGGGGGGACGCTAACGCTCCGTCGTCCCCCGTGCATGTGCCGTCAAAGGTAGGTGGCGCGCATCTCCGGTGCTATTCGGCGCCGACACGATCAAAGCGGTCGCGCAGGGGCTCGTAGCTTGGGAAGAGGCGATCGGCTTCATCTTGCCAGTTTCCGGCTAGTTTCCCTCGCCGGCTGGCGCCCCGCGGCGGGTGAAAATGGGGGAGGATCCGTGGCGTGGTCGGCCGACGCCGCGTTTCCTATGGTGCCTGTGAGCCCGAGGTCTAGTTTGGCGTGGGTGCCTCCCCCGGATCCCGG
>JBBSIW010000136.1:0-6373 GCA_038231895.1 Solirubrobacterales bacterium
GGCCAGCAGGGCCTCGGCCTCGGTGCCCACGACGACCGACTCGACGTGGTCGACCAGCGAGACCAGCTCGGTCGACCCGTACTGCGTGCGCCCGGAGAAGTGCGAGGCCACGCGCTTGCGGATCGACTTCGCCTTTCCTACGTAGATCACGCGCCCGCGGGCGTCGCGAAACAGGTAGACGCCCGGCTGGTCGGGCAGTCGGCGACGCTGAGCGGTGATGCGCGAGGCGCCGTCGGACGAGGCCTCGTCGGTGAGCGCATCCTGCGGCTTGCCGCCACTCCCGGGGCTCGAGGAGGGCATGGTTCGAGGATACGCGCCGGTCGGGAGGGGCCGGTGCGGAGCGCGCTCGGCCTCGGCCGCCAGGCCCTCGGCAAGGCGCCGCGCCGCGCGGTCCGCACCCGTCGGATGTAACCGCGTACTGACCTCGGGTAATAGGGTCTCTGACCTTGCTGACCATTGGTCAGCAACTACAAGGGAGACATCCATGACCGATGGGCGGCGAATCCTGTGGGCGCAGCCGACAACCGAGGGCCACGGGGAGGTCCCTGACGTCCCGGCCCTTCCATCCTCGACCGATGACATATGAGGGGGGAACGACGACCTCGCTCGCTCGTAGCCAGAGTGCTCTTGACCGTCGCCGGCATCGGCGGGTTCCTGGGCTTCTGGGTCGGCGCGATCCTGCATGTGAGACCACTGGACGATCTGCCCGCGTTCACTCCCTTGCTCGTGAGTGTTGCGTACGGCTATCTCGCCAGGCGGTGGTGGGCTCCACTCATCATCCTGGCCGCCCTGCCCGCCCTCGCCTATCCCCAAGCATACGGCGACAACCAGCCCAACTACAGCAATGGCGTTTACGCCGCAATCATCTTCGTCCCGATCGTAATGGCGTGCGTTGGCCTCGGCGTCCTTCTCGCGAAGCTCACACAGCGTCTCAACGGATCATGGCGATCTCGGAAGGCGGCTTCCCGCCAAGCGTGAGTGTTTCGTCGCGGCGAGACGCCAGGGTAACGCCGCCCGATTCAGGGTAGGCAGCGAACATGGCGCGATGCGATGTCTGCGGCAACGACTACGACGCCGCCATGACGATCGACATCCCCGGCCGAGGCTCCGGTACCTTCGACTCGTTCGAGTGCGCGATCCATGCTCTTGGCCTGAGCTGCGAACATTGCGGCTGTCGCATCATCGGACACGGCGTGCAGGCGGGCGACATCGTGTACTGCTGCGCGCACTGTGCCCTGCAGGCGGGGCACGAAGAGCTGCGCGACCGAGCGGACTGACCGCACCTGACCGCGGCCGAGGGGCCTCTACCCTTGCACCCGCCGATGCCGGCCCGCGAAGAGAGCCCCGCTGTCCCTGCTCGGCCGCTGCGCCTCAGCGTCCTCGACCAGTCTCCGATCTCTGAGGGATCGACCGGGGCGCAGGCGCTTCGCAACACGCTCGACCTGGCCGCACTGGCCGACGAGCTCGGCTATCACCGCTACTGGGTGGCCGAGCACCACGGCACCGCGATGCTGGCGGGCGCCAGCCCCGAGGTCTTGATCGGACCGATTGCGTCGACCACGACGCGGATGCGCGTGGGAAGCGGCGGGGTGATGCTTCCTCACTACAGCCCGCGCAAGGTTGCCGAGACCTTCAGCGTGCTTAGCGGCCTGTTCGGGGACCGGATCGATCTCGGGCTCGGCCGCGCCGGAAGCACCGACGACGCAGCCACCCTCCACGCCCTTCAGCGTGACCGCCGCACACCGGCGCCCGACGACTACCCCGAGCAGGTCGCCGAGCTGCTGGCCTATCTCGAGGGGCGCCCGCCACCCGACCCGCGCTTCGCCGGACTGGTCCCCTTGCCCGGCCTCCCCGGCGGACCTGCGCCGTGGCTCCTGGGTTCCTCCCTGCAGAGCGCGATCTGGGCGGCGCAGCTTGGGCTCCCCTACGCCTTCGGCGACTTCATCAACCCCGCAGGCGCCGAGATCGCCCATCTCTACCGCGCGTCCTTCGTCAGCTCTCGGCGTCTGGGTGCCCCGCAGGTGGCCGTGTGCCTCGCCGCCCTCTGCGCCGAGACCGATGGCGAGGCCGAGGAGTTGGCCGCCAGCAGCCGCATGAGCGCGGCAGTGGCGCGCCACGGTGAGTCGATCGCGGTGCCCTCGGTCGAGAAGGCCCTCGCCTACCTCGCCGCCGAGGACCCGTCAGCCGCGCTCTCCGGCCGCCGCGCGGTCGTCGGCTCTCCCGCCACGGTGCGCTCCGGGATCGAGGCGTTGGCGCACGAGTACGGCGCCGCCGAGGCCATGGTGGTGACGATCACCCACAGCCACGAGGCGCGGCGGCGCTCCTACGAGCTGCTCGCGCAGGCCTTTGAGCTCGGGGGCCGCGGGACGGAACCGCGGGTCGACCGGCCGCGATCATCGACCTCGATGGCCGCGAACTCCTGAGGGTTCTCCACACGAGCGGCACCGAACGCCAGCCGCTCCTACATCGCCTCGTCCCGGTACCTGACGACTTCCACGGCCGTGCCAACGGCGAGCGTTCCCACCTCCCGGTGGATCGCGTTCCATCCCAGCACAGGCGTCTTGAACCCAGGGCGTGTCCGGTACTCCTCCAGAAGGCTGAGTACCGCCGGGCTTCGCTGGGCGGTGCGTTGATCGGTGTTGGGGATCTCACAACGCGCGCAGGGCTTCACCAGATCGCAGACCACCTCGCCGATCCGCATTGTCGCCCAGGTGTCCTCGGCAAGTGCCTCCGTGCCATCGACCACGATGTTCGGGCGAAACCGATCCATCGAAACCGGGGCGTCCTGCCTTGCTTGCAGCCGGCGATTGAGGTCGGCCAGGGAGGCCTGCCCCATGACCAACAACGGGAACCCATCGGCTAAGCCGACCTCCCCCGTACGTCCAAAGCGCTCGTCCACCCGTCTGACGACATCATCGGCGATACGTACGAGCCGACATTCTTTTCGTAGGTACTCACTCAGCCACGTTGCCACCGCGTCACCTTCATCACAGACCTCGACGGAGCTGCCCCATACCTGCGCTACGCGTCGCGTCTGGGCCGCGCCGGGCCCGATGGTCACCTGGCTGCCCTCGGGCGCGGTGATGGTGAGCTCCTTCTCCATCGTCACCTTCGGTCGCAACAAGGCAAGTGCCGGCTTGCCACGCTGCGTCATGACCTGTCCACGACGACCGCTGATCACCATCCAGTGCCGGTCGAACATGATGCCGCGCCGACCCAGGACCGCCCTCGGCACAGAGGTACCAGCCATCGACTTCACTGGGTAATAGACCAGCTCGGACAGCGTATAGCTGCCGGTCGCGGCGCCCCGCTGCTCCCGGCGAGAGAGCGCACCCAGGCGTGCCGGACGCTCCACGTAGTCATTGTATACCTGGGTTTCACTGGCTTCCGATGAGTGCGGCTGCGCGGTCCCACTGAGGTTCGAGGTTCGAGGCGCCCCATCGGGCCCTCACGTCGCTGCTGATCTCGGCGTCGACGAGGCCGATCGCACTGCGCAGGCCCATCAAGCTCGCGGAGATGGTCTACGTATGATGCCTGCCTGCGCCCCCACTGATGCCGCCCAGGACGCGACCCCACACGCCATGACCGACCCGCAGTCGCCCGAGGATTCCGGCCCGTCCTATGACCCCGCTGCCTACGGTCGTGCCGTGGCTGCGGACTATGACTCGCTCTATCGAGCGGTCCCCGAGGCAGACGAGGCGGTGGAGGTCCTAGCCCAGCTCGCGGGAGGCGAGCCAGTCCTCGAGATGGGGATCGGTACGGGTAGGCTTGCGGTCCCTCTGCACTCCAGAGGGGTCGCGGTTGCGGGCATCGACGCCTCCGAGGAGATGGTCCAGCGCTTGCGCGCAAAGCCTGGTGGTGACGCCATACCGGTCGTCGTGGGGGACTTCTCCGAAGCGAGGGTCGATGGAGAATTCGCTGTCGTGGTCTTGGCGTTACACACCATATTTGGGCTTCCGACTCCCGAGCGCCAGATCCGGTGCTTTGAGAACGCGGCACACCATTTGCGCACGGGTGGAGTCTTCGTGCTCGAAGCGCGCGTCGTGGACCCGGGCGACTTTCGTGGAGGCCAGGCCATCGAGCCTCGCTTCTCGGACGGTGAACAGGTGGAAATTCAGATCCAGCGCTACGACGGACTCACCCAACGCATGGACGTCACGAATGTTCATCTCTCCAACAGTGGGGTGCGCCTGAACACCTACGTCAATCAGTACACGTCGCCGAGGGAGTTCGACCTCATGGCCAGAATCGCGGGTCTGCGCCTGCGAGACCGGTGGGAGGACTGGCGGAGGACACCGTTCACCGCGCATTCGCGCCGGCACATCTCGATCTATGAACGATCTGCCTAGCTCCGGGGCGCCTGCGGCAAGCGCTGAGCGCTGGGCCACGGCGGCGCTGGAGGAGGCCGGTTGCGCGAACCCTCGGGGAGACGCCTCGCTGCTGGTCGCCGACGCCGTCGGTGCTGGCGGTCGGTGCGCAGAGCGGGCAGAGCTTTCTCGCGACGCATGCACCCAGCTGCGTCGACAGGTCGATCGGCGGGCCCGGCGCGAGCCGCTTGGCTACGTCCGTGGACGCGTGGCCTTTCGAGGGCTGGAAATCCTGGTGGATCGGCGCGTGTTCGTTCCTCGCCAAGAGACGGAGCTGCTCGTCGAAGCTGCGCTCTCGATTCCCCATGGCGCCCGCGTGCTGGAGGCGTGCACCGGGTCTGGCGCCGTGGCCCTGTCGCTCAAGCACGAGCGTCCGGATCTCGAGATAACCGCGACCGACCACAGCGTCGAGGCACTCGACGTGGCCGGGAGCAACGCAACCCGCCTGGGATTGGACGTGACCCTCATGCACGCGGACGGGATCGCGAGTGTGCCGAGCGGGCCCTTTGACGCGGTGGTCGCAAATCCGCCCTACGTGGCCGAAGATGAGGCGGGCGCGGGCTCGCTTCCACCGGAGATCGAATACCACGAGCCGCCGGGCGCGTTTTGGGCTGGTGCTAACGGACTCTCCGTCTATCGGCGGTTCTCCTCCGAGCTCGAAGGGGTGCGTTGGGTGGCATTCGAAGTGGGCGACCGGCAGGCGCTGCCCGTGAGATCGATGCTGGAAGGCGCGGGCTTCGAGGGTTTTGAGGCCTACTCGGTGCCCTCTGGCCAGGTCCGTGTCCTCAACGCCGTCCGATTGGCGGCCTGAGAGCCTTGCCTGCTGGTCACACGAGCCTGGGCGTCCGCAGTCCACTGCCTCCCGCGGTTGGTGGTTTGACCGAGGAGCTGTTCGAGCGCCTCCGTCATCCACCGCACGCACTACCGGACCTCCCCGACCCGGAGGGCGATCCACTCGACGACGTCGATCACCACTTGGCCTTGTACGTGTGCTGCGAGCTCGCATACCGCGGGTGGGACGACGTGGACGAGACGTGGGAATGGGAAGCAACGCTGACGAGACTGCGGCTCGAGCTCGAAGGACGCTTCGAGAATGCGGTGGTCGAAGGCGTCTCTGCGCTCCCAGATCCTTGCGACGGAGACATGGCCGAGCGGCTGACCGCGCTCATCGACGCCGATGAGTCGCCATCGGTCGCGCGGTACCTGGCCTCCAAGGGATCTGCCGAGCAGATCCGAGAGCTGATGATCCATCGCTCGCTCTACGGCCTGAAGGAGGGTGATCCGCACGTCCGCGTCATTCCCCGCCTTCCTCCCGACGCGAAGGCCGCGCTCGTAGAGATCCTGGCCGACGAGTACGGGGGTGGGCACCCGCTCCGCTTGCATTCCGAGCTCTACCGTCAGACACTCAGCGCGCTGGGCCTCGACGAGACTCCAAACGCGTACGTCGGCGTCATCCCGGGCGTCACGCTCGCGACACTCAACCTCATGTCGCTGTTCGGCGCACACGCCCGCTTGCGCGGCGCCGTCGTCGGCCACTTCGCTGTTACGGAGATGACGTCGTCTCAGGCCAACCGGCTCTACGGTCAAGCGGTTCGGCGAGCCGGTTTCGCAAGCCGTTCTGTCACCCACTACTTCGACGAGCACGTTGAAGCCGACGCCGTCCACGATGCCGTGGCCGCGCACGATCTGGCCGGCGGTCTGGCCAACGCGGAGCCGGAGCAGGCCGAGCGAATCGTATTTGGAGGACGGGCCCTGATGCTCGTCGAAGGTCGCCTCGCGCACCACCTGCTGCGAGCGTGGGAGAACGGCGCTTCGTCGCTGCGCGCTATTTGACCAGGCGCACGGCGAGGGTCGAGCCGAGGCCAGCGGGGTCGCCGGCGCCGCGCAGCAGCCCGATGATGCGCGCGACATAGCCGCGGGTCTCGGGGAAGGGCGGAATGCAGCCGCAGGCAGCCACTGCACCCGGCCCGGCGTTGTAGGCCGCGAGCGCCAGCGGCACCGTGCCA
>JBBSIW010000137.1:0-6368 GCA_038231895.1 Solirubrobacterales bacterium
AATCGGCATCCCAGCGCCACGCTCGGCGAAGAGCACGAGCGTCTCGGCGACCGAGTTCATCGCGTTCTCGGCGGTGGTCGGGTCGTTGAGGCTCGGAGACAGGCCCTTCAGCGCGACATCCGCGAGCTGGCGGACTGGGAATGCGACGTCCTGGACGACCGTGCGCTCGTAGGAGAGCTCAAACGCCGCCGTCAGCCGCTCGCCGAGATCGTCCGGATCCTCCCGGCACCAGAGACAGGCGAGGAGCTGGCCCGTGACCACGAAGTCCCCGATCATCACCTTCTGCTGGAGCAGGGCGTCGCTGCTCGACAGCTCCCCGATCACATCGGGGTGCACCGCCAGGTAGCCCGCCCGCGGGGAGCGCAGTTCGCAGGGGTCCGATGCCCGCTCGGTCGCGTGCACGGCGGCCTGCGCCGCGGCCATGTCCTCGGGCTCGCCCCCAAGGTCATCGGGGTAGCGGCGCCGAATGGTCCCTTGGGCATCCGCGGCGATCCGCTGGATCAGGTCGGAGGCCTGGAGCGCGTTGACGATGTCGTGGATGAAGGCGATGAAGAAGCCGAAGGTGACCACCGCCAGGCACAGCGCCACGGCGATCGCGAGCTCGGGCACCCGCCCGCCGGCCATCCGCACGGATGCAACGTATCGACCTTCGGAGCCGGTGAAGCCGCTCGGAGTTGTCGTGGCGGGGTGCGCCGTTGGCGCACGGTCCGCCGTCGATGGCGCTATAACGGTGCGCCGATGCGCGGCGGCAAGCTCGACTTGGTGGTCCTAGGCGGCGGCAGCGGGGGGCTGGTGTGCGCGGTGATCGCGGCCGGAGCCGGAGCGCGCGTAGCGCTCGTCGAGCGTGCGCGCACGGGCGGCGACTGCCTATGGACCGGCTGCGTGCCCAGCAAGGCGCTGCTCGCCGCGGCCGACCTCGCCCACCGGATGCGACATGCCGGCAGCGTCGGCCTCCCCGCGAGCGAGCCTTCGATCGACTTCGAGGCGGTGATGGCGCACGTGCGCACAGCCCAGGCGAAGCTCGCGCCCCTGGACTCGCCCGAGCGCCTGCGCGCGGAGGGAGTCGAGGTGATCGAGGACGAAGCACGGTTCGCGGGCCCCCGCGCCGTCGTGGCCGGCGGTCGCGAGCGGCGCTTCCGGGCGGCGATCGTGGCCACCGGCTCCGAGCCGCTGGTGCCGGCGGTGCCCGGCCTGGCGGAGGCCGGCCCGCTGACCAACGAGACGGTGTGGGAGCTGCGTGAGCGCCCGGAGCGCCTGCTGGTGCTGGGTGGCGGGCCGATCGGATGCGAGCTCAGCCAGGCATTCGCCCGGCTCGGCTCGCAGGTGACCCTGGTCGAGATGAGCCCGCGGCTGCTCAGCCGCGAGGAGGAGCGCGCCGGCGCACTCGTCGAACGCGCGCTCCGAGCCGACGGCGTCACGGTCGAGTGCGGGGCGCGACTCGAGGCGGTGCAAGTCGAGCCGGGTGGGGTTGCAGCCACGCTGCGCCGCGACGGCCGGGAGGAGCGGATACATGTCGACCGCATCCTCGTGGCGGCCGGTCGGAGGCCGTCGACCGAAGGGCTCGGTCTTCAGGCGGCGGGCATCGAGACCGACGAGCGAGGCGCGATCGTCGTCGACGAGCGCCTGCGCACGACCGCGCGCGGCGTCTACGCCGTCGGCGACGTCACGGGAGCGCTGCCCTTCACCCATGTGGCTGCCTACCACGCCCGCGCAGCCGCGCCCAACGCACTCTTCCACGCGAGGCGCACGGTCAGCTACGAGGCCGTGCCCTGGGCGACCTTCACCGATCCCGAGGTTGGCCGGGTGGGCCTGACTGAGGCGCAGGCGCGCGAGCGCTGGGGCGCGCGCGCCGTCACGGCCGAGCTCGACTACGAGACCCTCGACCGTGCCGTCGTCGCGGGTCAGGCGGTCGGATTCGCCAAGCTGATCGGCGACCCGCGCGGCCGGCTGGTGGGGGCGACCGTCGCCGCTGCGGGGGGCGGTGAGGCGATCGACGCACTGGCGGCATGCGTGGCGCGCGGGGCGCGGATCGCCGAGATATCCGCGCAGGTGCATGCCTATCCCACGCTGGCCGAAGGCCCGGCACGGGCGGCCGACGCCTACGTACGGCGCCGTCTGGACACCCCGTGGACGCGCGCGGCGGCCAGGCTCGCCCTCACTGCGCTGCGAACGCTCGATGCGGTGGGTGGACGGCGCGCGTGAGCCGGGCCCCCATGTCAGCACGCGAACATCGCGGCGATTTGCATGACAGCGGCTGATAGGTTTTCCTGAGTATCCGGCTAGCCTCGGGAGGGCACCATGCAACGCATCTCCATCTGGCTGTGGGCGGCACTCGGCGGTGCGATCCTTCAGTTCGTCGCCCTGGGCTCGAACTTCTATGTGATCCACAGCAAGAAGGGAAACACGACCCACGACGCCTGGCTGGGCATACCGCACACCTCCGATCTGATCCTGGCCTCGGCGGTCATCACGGTGCTCGCCATCGTGCTCTGCGCGCGAGGGCGAAGCCCACTGCGCGGCCGCACGCTGGGACTGCTCGTGGCGCTCGCGGGCGGGCTGGCCATCGCACAGCTTGTCTACCGGATGGCGGTCCCGCCCTTTGGGTGCCTCACCTACACCGCCTGCGGGACGACGGCGAAGTCCGACGTCACCCTGCTGGCCGGCATCTGGATCGCCCTCGTCGGCTGCGGGCTGGGTACCCTCGGAGGCCTCGGCCACGCCTTCAGCCGCGCGGCCCGGCGCACGGAGGCCTCCGCGCTGGTGGCGGCACAGCAGGCGGGCATGACGCCCTGGCTCGGGGTCAGCGCACTGGGCCTGGCAGTCGCCTTCGTCGCACCGTTCACCGGCTTCAAGGTCTACCGGGTGGCCGGCTTCATGGGAGCCAAGGAGAGCTCGACGTGGGGTGGCTGGCTGTCGCTTCCCCACACCAGCAGCCTCGTCCTCGCCTGCACCCTGATCGCCGGGCTGCTCGTGCTCGCGGCGGCGCGCCGGCGGGCCCCGCTGACTCCCGCAGCGCTCGGCTCCGCGGTCGCCGTACTGGCCTTCATCGTCGCCGCTCGCGAGCTCTATCGAATCTTCCAGCCCCCGTTCAACACGGCCGGAGGCGGCACCAACGTGCCCGTGGGCACGGTCGACATCCTGCCGGCCTTCTGGGTCGGCTTCGCCGGCGCGGCGGCGGCGCTGCTCGCGGCCATCGTGCAGGTCGTCCTCTACTACCGCGAGTCCGCAGCCGCCGGGGAGCGTGAGCTGGCGCCGGTGGGCCCCGGAAGCGTCCAGTCCGGGATGGCCGGATGAGACCGCATCCAAGCGAAAGGAGAACCAGCATGAGACTGATCGACGCGGTACGCCGGGTGGACCGGCGACGGCTCGGCGGCGGGCTGCTGTGCGGCGGCCCCCTGGGGATGCCGCTGCCCACCGATCCCTTTCCCGCGGGCGGAGCGCTCTGGCTCGCCCTGCTCGGCATCGCCCTGGTCGCCGCGATGGCATGGATGATCCGACGTTGGGGGGCGCGCCCGGCGACGCTGCCCGCGGGCGCGACCCCGCCCGCGGGGACGCCGCGACGGGACCGCCGCCCGCGCCGGCTTCCCGCGCCGGCAGGCGAGCCCGCAGCGCTGCCGGCTCGCTGATCCTCATCCCCTCGAGAGCCGTCCGGCGGGCTCGTTCGCCGGACGGCGTTCGCGGGCGGAGCGCTCCTCAGCGCGGCGGCCGCCGCCCCCAGATGCTCAGGTGTCGTCCTCGTCCTCGTCCGGTGCCGGCGCCAGCCCGCGGCGGCGCGCCAGTCGCTGCACCAGCGGGGCGAAGATCGCCAGCACGACGATCAGCCCCACCGCCACCAGGAACTCGGGCGATGTTGGGTGATCGAACGACGCGCCCAGCGCGGTGTAGGCGAACGTGCCGGGGATGATTCCCACCAGTGTGCCGACCAGGTAGCTGCGTGTGCCGACCGCCGTCACGCCGGCCGCGTAGTTGAGCGCGTTGAAGGGGAACAGCGGGATCAGGCGCACGTAGAGGACGGCCAGGAAGCCGTTGCGCCCGATCCAGTCATCGAGCTTGCCCAGGCGCCGGCCGGAGATCCGCTCGACCTGCTCGCGGCCGAGGCGCCGGCCGATCAGGAACGCGACGGTCGCCCCGGTCGTGGCGCTGGCCACCGAGAGGACCGTGCCCAGCGCGACGCCGAACAGCACGCCGCCGGCGGCGGTCATGATGGTGCCGGGAACCAGCAGGACGGTCAGACCGACGTAGAGCGCCGCGAAGACGATGGGACCGGCCGCGCCGGTCGAGCGGACGGCCCGCTCGATCCCCCCCTTGCTCGGTCCGCCGACCACGATGGCCGCGGCCGCACCGGCGATGAGCACGAACGCGAGCACCGCCAGGCGCGCACGCGGCGAGCGCATCACCTGCAGCACGACTCGGCCGGGCGCCGCTCGCGTCACGCTGTCGCGTGGATCTCCGCCCGGATCAGCGCGGTTCCGAGCCCGTTTGCCATCCCGAGGCAAGCCTACACGCCGCTTGGCCTCGGGCGCATCGCGTCACGCTCGGGCGTCGAGTAGCGTTGACTCGGTGGCGCTCTCGCTGCCGTTTGCCTTGGATCCCGGCTTTCATGTCGGTGGCCGTTACGCGCTTGGGATGTTGTTCCTGGGTTTCGCGCTCGCGATCGCGGTGGTGGCGCTCTCCCACGAGCACGAGCGGGCGTTCTCCGCCGCGGTGTTCTATGTGGGGCTGGGTGCTCTGGCGGCGGGTGGCTCGGTGCTGCTCGGGGTCAAGCCCTTCGATCCCGTGCGCGATCACACGCTGCTCGAGCGGCTGGCCGAGCTTGCCCTCGTGGTCGCGGTCTTTTCGTCCGGTATCAGCGTGGAGAGAAACGTGCGCCGGCGCTCGTGGGTCTCGATCGTGGTGCTTCTCGCTGTGGTGATGCCGCTGACGATCGCAGCGGTCGCCGCGATCGGGGCGTGGGGCATGGGCCTGTCGCTGGGCGCCGCGCTGCTGCTGGGCGCGGTGGTCGCCCCTACCGATCCGGTGCTGGCCGGCGACGTCGGACTGGGCCCGCCGGGGAGCGAGGAGCAGGGTGAGCCGCGGCTCTCGCTTCACACCGAGGCGGGCATCAACGACGGGCTGGCATCGCCGTTCGTGCTGCTCGGCGTCTTCGTGGCGGCACGCGGAGGGACCGGCTGGCTGGGCGAGTGGGTGCTCGCCGACGTCATCTACGGGGTGGGCGTCGCGGTGGTGCTCGGCGTCCTTGCCGGATCGCTGGCCGCCGCGGGCCTGTCGCGTGCTCGTGACCGCGACCTCTTCTCCCGGGATCTGGACGGCTTTACGGCAATCGCCCTCGTCCTCGCCGTCTACGGTGCGACGGAGGCCGTGGGCGCCTACGGGCTGCTCGCCGTCTTCGCGGCCGGCTTTGCGTTCCGTCGCGGCGAGGATCCGAGCGAGCTCAACGTGCGCCTGCACCACGGAGTCGATGTCGCGGGGACGTTCCTCGAGCTGGTGGTGCTGCTGCTGCTCGGCTCCATGCTGACCCTGGACGGGCTGTCGATGCCGGGGGTGGCGGGCTGGCTGCTGGCGCTCGCGCTGATCTTCGTGATCCGCCCCGTGCTGGTCTTCCTGACCTCGGGGCGCCGCTTTTTGCCCGTCCGCGAGCGCGTCTTCCTGGCCTTCTTCGGCGTCCGCGGGGTCGCGGCCCTGTTCTACGCTGCGGTCGCGGTCCAGTCGGGCGCGCTCGCGCGGACGGAGGAGTCCGTCGTGGTGTGGACGACGATCGCCTGCGTCGTCCTCTCGATCGTGGTCCACGGCGTCACCGCCACGCCGTTGACACGCCGCCTACTCACGCACTGAGCAGGGCTGCGACGGGAGCGGTCGCGCAATGGGCGCGGTGAGAAGCGATCACACGCGAGCGGAGGCGCCCGCCCGTTCCGCCGGGGGTTTCGGGGTGTCAGCTCGCGCGAGTAGGGCCACATGAGCGACGAGCCAAAGAGCGCGGTCGCGCCGAACAAGAGCTCGCGCATGAGAAGCCGGATCGTGGGGGGGCCCGACGACAGCCACTTAATGGTGGTGGCTGCCGTCGGACCATCCGTCTTGGGCGGACCTCCTCATGTCCGGGGACCGATGCGGTCAGCTGCTCAGGTGGTCTTGGCCAGGCCGCTCGTGCAGGGGTTGCGTCGGTTGATGGTCAGTTGATCGATGAACGCCGCGGAGTCAAAGTTCTTGTCCCCGTGATCGAAGATCGAGAGGTAGAGGAAGTGGCTTCCTGAGCCGATCGGCGTCGACGCGCGCAGCACACGTGTGGCGCCGCCGTAGAAAGTGCCCTTGGCCGCCGGTGCGCCCATCCGATCGACGCCCGTCGCGTTGATGGAGACCACCTTGCCATCGCG
>JBBSIW010000138.1:0-6334 GCA_038231895.1 Solirubrobacterales bacterium
CGTCTGCGACGTCGACGAGCGTGCGCGCGGGCGTCGTAACCGGAACATCCATGCGGCGGGTGGTCTCGTGCCTACCGAGGGTGGACGAGCGATGGACGGCCAGCCCGGGGCGCCCCCGATGACTGCCCGACGCGACGGTCACGTGGACGGGCCCGTCGGCGGCCGGGCGGATCCGCCACAGCGCAGCGGCGCTGCTGTGAGACAGGACAGCGTGTGGACCTCCGGCGAGAACTCCGGCCAGCCAGCGGGCATGCTCTGAGAGCCGCGCGTGGCCCACCGCGTAGACGCCTCGATACACCTGGTGCAGCCGCCCACCTGCCACCCGTACGTCGATCGCGCCGGCACCCATTCCCATCGCGAGTAGCTGCCGGCGGGCGACGATCCCGTGTTGGCGATAGGCGAGGCGCGCGACACATGCGTCGAAGCCGTGGCGGATTGACCCTCGCATGCATGGTCAAGCCGCCACGCCGGCCACGTTCGCCCCCCAGGTTCAGATCCGCGGCGGATTGACCCGCGTATGCGGGGTCAGTCCGCCACCGGCTCACTCCTCGCCGTCGCCCTCGGCCGTGACCTTTCCCTCCAGCTCCTTCATCACCGTGGGGTCGCGCAGCGTGGTCACGTCTCCGAGCTCCCGGCCCTCGGCGATGTCGCGCAGCAGACGGCGCATGATCTTGCCCGAGCGCGTCTTGGGCAGGTCACCGGTCCAGATCACCCGCTTGGGCCGCGCGAACTTGCCGATGCGCGAGCCCACGTGCTCGCGGACCTCGGACTCGAGGTCGTCTGAGCCCTCGAGGTCGCCCTCGAGGGTCACGAAGGCGCAGACCGCCTGCCCGCTGTCCTCGTCGTGCTGGCCGATCACGGCGGCCTCGGCCACCTTGCCGTGGGAGACGATGGCCGACTCGATCTCGGCGGTGGACATCCGGTGGCCCGATACGTTGACCACGTCGTCCACGCGCCCGATGACCCAGAAGTAGCCGTCCTCGTCGCGGCGGGCGGCATCGCCGACGAAGTAGACCTCGTTGCCGAACTTGGAGAAGTAGGTCTCGACGAAGCGCTCGTCGTCGCGGTAGAGCGTCCGCAGCATCCCCGGCCACGGGCGTTGAAGGGTGAGCAGGCCCTGCTCGTGGCCAGCGTCCCCGAGCTCCTCCTCGTCATTGACCACTACGGGCTTGATGCCGGGAAACGCCTTGGTCGCCGACCCGGGCTTCGTGGACGTGACGCCGGGCAGCGGCGTGATCATTATGTGGCCGGTCTCGGTCTGCCACCAGGTGTCGACGATGGGGCAGCGCTCGCCGCCGATCACCTTGTGGTACCACAGCCACGCCTTGGGGTTGATCGGCTCGCCCACCGAGCCGAGCAGGCGCAGGGAGGAGAGGTCGTGCTTGCCGGGGTGCTCCGGCCCCCACTTCATGCACGCGCGGATGGCGGTCGGCGCGGTGTAGAGGAGCGTCACTCCGTAGCGCTCGACGATCTCCCACCAGATGTCCTTGTCGGGGTAGTCCGGCGCTCCCTCCCACATCACGCTCGTGGTGCCGTTGAGCAGGGGCCCGTAGACGATGTAGGAGTGCCCGGTGACCCAGCCCACGTCGGCGGCACCCCAGTACACGTCCTCCTCGGGCCTCAAGTCGAAGACGTACTTGTGCGTCGCGGCGACCCCCGTCAGGTAGCCGCCGGTGGTGTGGAGGATGCCCTTCGGCTTGGCCGTCGAGCCCGACGTGTAGAGGATGAACAGCGGGTGCTCGGCGTCGAATGGCTCGGCGGGACACTCGTCGGCGGCCGCGTCCATGGCCTCGTGGTAATAGACGTCGCGGCCCTCGCGCATCTCGTGGTCGGCGCCGGTGGCCTTGACGACGAAGATGGTCTCGATCGACGCCACGTCACCAAGGGCCTCGTCGACCTGCGACTTGATCGGGGCCGTCTTTCCCTTCCGTCGCGCCCCGTCGACGGTCACCAGTGCCTTGGCCTCGGAGAACTCCATCCGCTCGCGCACCGATCCCGCGGAGAAGCCGCCGAACACGACGTTGTGCGGTGCGCCGATGCGGGCGCAGCCGAGCATGGCCACCACGACCTCGGGGATCATCGGGAGATAGATCCCCACGACGTCCCCGGTCTTGATCCCATGGTCCTTGAGGGCGTTGGCGAAGCGCTGGACGTCACGGTGCAGATCCGCGTAGGTGATGTCGCGCTCCTCGCCCTCCTCCCCTCGCCAGTGAAAGGCGACGCGATCGCCGTGGCCCGCCTCCACGTGGCGGTCCAGGCAGTTGTAGGAGGCGTTGAGCTTCCCTCCCGTGAACCACTTGTAGAACGGAGGGTTGGAGTCGTCGAGCACCTCGTCCCACGGCTGCGCCCAGTCGAGGAGCTCGTCGGCCTGCTTGGCCCACCACGCGGGCGGGTCGCTCTCGGCCTCGTCGTAGATCGCCTCGTCCTGGATCAGGGCGCGCTCGCGGAAGTGCGCGGGCGGGTCGAACCGCTCGATCTCCAGCATGTCCCTGAGCTCCTCCTCGAGACCCTCCCCAGTCGTCTCCTCTGCCGCCATGTCCGCCTCCAGTCCGGTTGGGGCCGCGCCTACTGGCGGCGTTTGCGCTTGCGCTTCTTGGAGATGGGATGCGGGCGCGGCGCTGTGGCGGCCGCGGCGGCCGGCTCGGGCACGGTCTCCAGGCGAGGGGCCGCCTTGCCGCGTGACGATGGCCCTTCCCCGCGCTCGCGCGCCTCGCGCAATTCCTGCTGGGTGGGCCAGGGCTCAGCCTTGCCGCTGCTCCAAGCGCTGGGTACGCCGCTGGGCCAGCGCCCTGAGAACAGATAGCCAAGCGCCAGCAGCCAGAACGCCTGGAGGACGGGCGGCTGTCCAAGCAGCTGAGCCAAGCCGGTGACCACGCCGCAGATGATCCCCACGATGCCCATGAACCGCGTGAGCAGGCCGACCCGCATGGCGTTGAGGGCGATCATCACCAGGCCGAACCCGAGCGCCAGCTGCCCGGCGAAGTTCAGGCTCTGCACCACCTGAAGCCCCGTGGCCTGAAGCGCGTGCTTGGCCTCCTCGAACGTCTGGGCGCCGCGGTCGGCGAAGTCGTGAGCCTGGCTGTTGAGTATGACCTGCTGGATGAGCCCGAAGGCCGCCACCGCCACCGCCCCAAAGAGCGCCGTCGCGCGGGCGGCCGCCGGGAGCTGGGGCCGGCGGAGCTTCGCCGCGCGATAGAGGTAGACCAGCGGCAGGACGGCGGCCAGCCACCCCAGCGCGAGCAGGACATTGCTCAACAGCGCATTGCCTCCGTGGTGGCTGAAGAACAGCAGCAGAGTCGTGAGCTCGTCAACGGTGGGGCGCGGGCTGACGGCGCCCACCGCGACGTAGGCGATCAGCAATACGCCGGCCGCGGCCGCACTCGCGGCGGCGCGCAGCGCCCAGCGGCGCTCCCACTCCAGCTGTTCGTCGACCGTCACGGGGCCGGAGGATGGTGGCGCGCTGCGGAGGGCTGGGGAAAGTCCGGCGGATGCACGGCCAATGGCTCGGGATCGTGCGGGCCCGCGACCACGCGCGCCAGGCGGTCGCCGACGGTCAGCACGAGGTCGAGAGCCGGCGTCATGAGGCCGATCAGCGCCTCGACGCGCCGGCGCCGTCGCTCCTGATCAGGGGTCAGGGGGCTCACGAGCGGGCGATTCTACGCGGTATAGACTCGCGGCCGGATGTTGATCGGCGACGTCATGACGGAGTCCGTGGTCACCGCCGATGCCGAGGCGACGGTCCGCGAGGTGGCCGAGCTCATGCGCGAGCGCAATGTCGGATCGGTGGTGCTGCTGCGCGATCAGCGCCTCGCGGGCTTCATCACCGACCGCGACCTCACGCTGGGCGTCGTCGCCGACGGTCGGGCAGGCACCGACCACGCGGCGGACCACGCGTCGGCGCCCGTCGTAACGGCCTCCTCGACCATGGATGTCAACCAGGCCGCTGAACTGATGATCGGACACGGCATTCGGCGGCTGCCGATCATCGACGGCGACCGATTGACGGGCATCGTCACGCTCGACGATCTCGCCGTGCGCACCGGAGAGCCAGAGCTCGTCCACAGCCTGACCAGCCAGATCACGCGCGCCGCGCTGCCCGACTTCTACTTTCACCAGCGCGGCGAGTAAGGGCCAGGGCGCCCCCGCGCCTCAGGGCAGCTCGACGATCTCCCCCAGGCGCCGGTAACCGACCACGTTGGGATGGTCGCCGTCGATGGTCCAATCGGCGCGCATGCGCTGGGGATTGCGGGGATCCTCGAGCGTCCGGTGAAAGGGCAGGAGCTTCACCCGCTCCTGTGCGGCGACGTCCGCGATCAACCGGTTGAGCCGATCGATCTTGCCGGCGAATCGGGGGTAGCCGTTGTTCCACGGCAGGACATCCGTGAGCGCCACCTTGAGGCCGAGCGCTTTTCCCCTGCGAACCATGGCGCGCAGATTGGCTGCGGTCGCCTCCACCGGAATCGGACGGTAGACGTCGTTGATCCCGCCCTGGACGATCAGGACTGAAGCCCCGCTCGCGCACTGCCCCAGCCGGCGCGCGATCTGCGCCGTGGTCTCGCCGAACACTCCACAGTTGCGAAAGCGCGCGAGCGGCCCCAGCCGCTGGCGCGCCCAGTACTCATACTGGCTCTGGTCGTTGACCTGATCGGGCGCACGGTCGCGCACAGCGCGATCGGGGTCCCACAGAGGAGAGCCGGCGGTGATGGAGTCGCCGAGCGCCGCAACGAGGACGCGTCGGGTGAGTCGGTGGACGCGAGCCGGCGGCGCGGAAGTGGTAACGGGCCGGGCGCGCGAGGCGGTGGACCGTCCGTCGCCACCGCACCCGACAGCCAGGCCGGCCATGCCCACGGCGGCCGCCAGCGCGGCCGTGGCGGCGTACCTGGTCATGCCCCGGGAGCGAGCATCGAGCGCAGCAGCGCCACGGGATCGCTGGCGTCCTCCCGCCGCGCAGCCGGGCAGAGTGCGAGCAGTGCATCGGCAGCCTGGCGCACGTGTCCGGGGGCCCCGGGGGCGATGACCACCGCGAGCGGCATCGCGAGGGCACGCAGCTCATGCCGGGCCACGGGCCAGCTCGCAACCCCACCGTAGTCGGCGAAGAACGCCTGCGGAGCCGAGCGACTCGCAGCCGACGAAGTGCGACCGCGACCGGCGTTATAGGCGGCCACGGCGGCCTCGGGCCCGCCGTCGCGCAGAGCCTGCTCGAGCATGACGCGCTCCTGGGCCAGCGCCTCGTTGGCGAGGGTCGAGAAAGCGAAGAGCGGAGGATCGAGGAGGACGGCGCCGCGTACGAGGGCAGCGTGGCGCTTGCATAGGTCCAAACACACGAGCGCACCGAAGTCAGCGCCCCACAGCACGGCCGGGCCGCCGCCGAGGTTGCGCAGCAGCGCCGCGGCGTCCTCCGCCTGCTCCTCGACGGTCGTGCGCTCATAGGGTTCGGGGGCCCCGCTGCCGCCGTAGCCGCGGCGGTCATAGGCGACGATCCGGGCCTGGGAGCGCAGGACCTCGGCGAGCTCCCCCTGCCCCTCGGCGTCGTCGGCCATGCCGTGCACGAGCAGCACCAGCGGCCCGGTGCCGCGCTCGTGGTATGTGAGCGCCACTCCCGCGCCTTCTGCGACCGGGGTCATCGACCGAGGGTAACGCCCGTGCGTGGACGAGTAGGATGGAGGTCATGGAAGGCGGGTTTGGCGAGCTGTTCGGCGATCCGGAGGAGCTCCAGCGGCGGATGGCGGAGTTCGCCGAGCAGATGCAGGGCGCCCAGCGCATCGCCTGGGCCGACAACGCCATCAAGCTGGCCGTGGAGATGACGGTGGCGGTGATCGGCCGGATCAACATCCAGGGCTCGCCGGAGCAGCAGGCCGAGCAGGTTCGCTCGGTCATGGGCATCATCTTCCCCGAGGCTGTCACGCTGGTGCGCGAGGCCCGGCAGGGCATGCAGTAGACCGGCGCTCAGCTCGCCGCGGCGGTCTCCGAGGCGCGACGGTCCTCTCGTCCCTGGCGCAGCACCTCCTTGAACGAACGCAGCCGGAAGATGAACGCCAGCGCGGCGAACCCCATGCCGGCGCTGAGCGCCGCGATGGCGATCTGCTGGCCCACCGAGAAGGCGGCGACCGTCGCCCCTGACGCTGCCCCGGCGAACACCTTGACCAGCAGCGCCTGCTGCACGCCGGCCCCGCCGGGCGTCAACGGGATGAGCGAGGAGACGGCCGCCACGCCGTAGACGAGCAGGACGTTGCGCACGGAGCCGCCGACGTGGAAGGCCTCGAGGAATCCCCAGAAGGCCCCGAACCGCGAGAGCCAGCCCATCACCTGCCAGGAGACCACCTCACGCAGGTAG
>JBBSIW010000139.1:0-6312 GCA_038231895.1 Solirubrobacterales bacterium
CAGACGCTCGGAAAGAAAGCGCTGGGGATCCGGATCATCGACTTCTCGACCGGCGGCCCGATCGGCTACGGGCGCGCTTTCGTGCGCTACATCGGCAAAATCCTGTCCGTCATTACGATCGGGCTGGGCTTCCTGTGGATGCTGTGGGACAAGGAGAAGCAGGCGTGGGACGACAAGCTGGCCACGTCGGTCGTCGTCCCGGTCGCCGCGTACCCGGTCAACCCGTAGCAGCGGCAGCGGGGGGAAACGGCAGCTCGACGACCTCGGCGCTTGCGTCGCGCTCGCCGACCGCGACGGAGTCGCCGGGCTGCGCCTCGCGTCGAACCAGCGCGAGCGCGATCGGACCGAGTGTGGGGGAGACGACCGGGCTGCTCACCGTGCCCACCGTGCGGTCGCCGAGGCGCAGGGCCTCACCGGTGATCGCCGGCTCGGAGAGGCGCAGGCCGCGCAGGTGGCGGTTGGGCTTGCCCCGCCAGTGCAGCCGCGCGACGGTCTCCTGGCCGACGTAGCAGCCCTTGGTGAAGCTGACGGCTCGCTCGTTGAGGCCGGCCTCCTGGGGGATCGTCGAGGCGTCCATGTCGACGCCGTAGCGCGGCCGGCCGCGCTCCACGCGCAGGCACTCGGCGGCCGCGGCCTCGATGCCGGCGGCGCCGCGACTCTCCAGTGCCGCGATCAGCGCCTCCGTGTGCGCTGACTCGCAGATCGCGTCGACGCCCACGTCGGTGGCCGCCAGGTGGACCGAGACGCCATCGATCTCCGCCGGCGCGTTGGCGTGCTCCCCGGCCTCCGGCGAGGCTCCGAGCACGTCGCGGACCCGGGGGCCGATCAGCGACACCAGGCCGCGCTCGACGGTGCGCTTGTGCAGCTCGACGTCGAAGCCGACCTTGAAGCGGCGGATCAGGTTGAACAGCTCCTGCAGGGCCGAGCGCTCGGTATCGAGGAAGAGCTCGTCGCCGAAGTCCATGATCCGGAGGTCACCGAGCATCTTCCCCTTGTGGGTCAGGAACGCGGCGTAGACGCCCTGGCCCGGGGTGAGCTCCAGGACCTCGTTGGTCACCTGTCCGTTGAGGAACTCCTTGGCGCCTGAGCCTGTCAGCGCGAGCTTGCCCCGCTCGGAGCGGTCCAGCCATCCGCAGGCCTCGGTGATGGTGCGGTAATCGGCGGCCAGGCGGTCGGTGACGGCCATCGGTCGAGGATAGTCGCCTCTCGGTCTCCACCACCACAACCTGTTTTTAGGTATGCCATAATCGTTGACCGTGGCGGCCAAACTCCAGCACGAGACCTCCTCGGCGGTCGAGGATTACGCGAAGGCGATCTACGCGCTGCAATCTCGCGAGGGCACCTCGGTCTCGACCAACGCGCTGGCCGACCGCCTCGGGGTCACGCCGGCGTCGGCCTCGGGAATGGTCAAGCGACTGGACGAGATGGGGCTCGTGACCCACGCCCCCTATCGCGGAGTACAGCTCACCGCGGCTGGTGTGAACGTCGCGCTCGAGGTGCTTCGCCATCACCGTCTGCTCGAGCTCTACCTGGCCGAATCGCTCGGCGTGCCGTGGGATCGCGTGCACGACGAGGCCGAGGTCCTCGAGCACGTCCTCTCCGAGGACCTCGAGGACCTGATCGCGGCCAAGCTCGGGGATCCCACGCACGATCCCCACGGCGATCCGATCCCCACCCGCGACGGCCGCATCGAGGAAACGGCGACGCAGTCCCTGCACGCGTTGGGCGCCGGCGCTCGCGGCACCTTCGTGCGCGTCTCTGACTCCGAGCCCGAGATGCTGCGCTACCTCGCCGAGCGCGGCATCTCGCCTGGCGATCGGCTCGAGGTCATCGAGCGCCAGCCCTTCGAAGGCCCCCTGTTCGTGCGCTTCGGCGAGGAGGTGCACGTGCTCGGAGGAACGCTGGCGCAGGCCATGCGCGTGGAGGTGGAGTCGTGACTGCGCCGCCCCCGGCGCCGGGCCCTGACGCCGGAGTCGTTGCGCTCCCCCCGCCTCCGGCCCCCGAGCCCGGCGCCGTCGCGCTCCCGTCGCCCAGCGCGCTCCAGCAGCTGCGCTCGCGCGGGCGCCTGCGCGGCATCCTGCCCCTGCTCGGGCCGGCGTTCGTGGCGGCGATCGCCTACGTCGACCCCGGGAACTTCGCAACGAACATCGCGGGAGGCTCCAAGTTCGGCTTCCTCCTGCTGTGGGTGATCCTCGCCGCGAACCTGATGGCGATGCTGATCCAGAACCTGTCCGCCAAGGTCGGCATCGCCACCGGGCGCAACCTGCCCGAGCTCTGCCGCGAGCGCTTCCCGCGGCCGGTCTCCTGGGGCCTGTGGGTGCAGGCCGAGCTGATCGCCATGGCCACCGACCTCGCCGAGTTCATCGGCGCGGCGATCGCGCTGAACCTGCTCTTCGGCGTGCCGCTGTTCGCCGCCGGGGTGATCACCGCGTTCGTTGCCTTCGCCATCCTCGCACTCCAGTCGCGCGGCTACCGTCGCTTTGAGATCGTGATCGCCGGCCTCTTGGGCGTGATCCTGCTCGGCTTCCTCTATGACACCTTCACGATCGGCGCCGACGCCGGGGCGGTGGCCCGCGGCTTTCTGCCCGGCTTCTCGGGCACCGACTCGATCCTGCTCGCCACCGGCATCCTGGGCGCCACGGTCATGCCGCACGTGATCTACCTGCACTCGGCGCTCACCCAGGACCGCATCGAGGCCCGCGACGACTCCGAGCGGCGCCGGCTGCTGCGCTTCCAGCGCATCGACGTGACGATCGCGATGACCCTGGCAGGCGTGGTCAACATGTCGATGCTGATCATTGCCGCCTCGCTCTTCCACGGCTCGGGGCTCACCGACATCGACTCCATCGCGGGTGCGCACGCCGGGTTCGGCAAGCTCGCCGGCGGGGGTGCGGCTCTCGCCTTCGCCCTCGCGCTGCTGGCCTCGGGCTTTGCCTCTTCGAGCGTCGGCACGTATGCCGGCCAGGTGGTGATGCAGGGGTTCATCGGGCGCGTAATCCCGCTGGCGCTGCGCCGGCTCGTGACGATGACGCCCGCCCTGGTGGTGCTGGCCATGGGCCTGGACCCGTCGCGGTCGCTGGTCATCAGCCAGGTCGTGCTCTCGTTCGGCATCCCGTTCGCGCTGGTCCCGCTCGTGCTCATCACGCGGCGCCGCGACGTGATGGGCAAGCTGGTCAACCGCCGGTTGACCACGCTCGTGACCGCCGTGATCGCGGGCTTGATCATCGCCCTCAACGCGTTCCTGGTGTTCGACACATTCCTGGGCTGAGGGCCCTTCATCTCATTACTGCTCTGAGCTTTGGCCTGGTCGAGGATGGAGTTCCCCCGGTTTGGTGCACCCTCGCTGGCCTAGCCGCTGGCCCTGGGGGCGCGGCCTTGACCGCCGGCAAGCGCGATCACCGGCGCCAGCAGGGGCGGCAGCTTCCCCTGCGGCGCGCGGATGGTGCGGTCGTTGGCGGTGACCTCGTACACATAGCCGTCGGTCGGCAGAGGGACGCTCGAGGTGGGCACGTCGGTCAGCTCGATCCTTTCGAGCTGGCGCTTGAGTCGGGTGAGCGCGCGGGGCGCGAGGTGGTAGCGGAGCTCGCGGATCCTGCGCCCGGTTCCCTCGAAGCGGTCGGGGCGCACGACGATGCGCACATCGTCGAACGGCGCCCGGCCGCCGCGGGTCATCGCCACGAGCTGGCCCTTGGGGAGCGGGTCGGTCCGGGCTTCCCGCCGCCGCAGCCGGCCACCACGGCCGCCGTCGCCAGTCCGATCGCAGCGCTGCGCCGCATCATGTCAACACTACGTGCTCGTGAGGCACCCGTCACAGCTTGAGCCCATCGACAAGCGGCTCGTTTGGCGAGGTGTCCTGCTACCCGCACTGTCCGGCAGGGAGATGCGAAACGCATCGCTTCGCCTCGCCGCGATAGGATGGCGTGCCGTGACAAGGGCCATCACCGTTCGCCTCGAGGAGGCCGACCACGCCGCTCTCGAGAGGCAAGCCCAACAGGTCGGCGTCCGTCCGGGCACCCTGGCGCGGATGCTGGTGCATGCCGGGCTCGGCGGGGACGCCTCGGCGTCGGACCGTCGCGCCGAGTCACGTGCCGCTTTGGAGCGGCTTGTGCACCGATCCCGACAGCGGGCTGCGGGCGACGGAGTGGCCTTGGTGGCAGAGGCGCGCGCGGCGCTCGACCCCGAGCGATGAGCGTCGTCCTGGACGCGAGCCTCCTGGTCGCCCTCGTCGTGAGCGACGAGCGCCAAGACCTGGGCTCGAGCTCGGCTGGAGAACTGGCTGGATGCCGGTGAGGAGCTGCACGCCCCGGGCGTGCTGCCCTACGAGGTCGCAAACGTCCTGGCTCGCCTGGTCTTCGACGGAGTGCTCGATGTCGACGATGTGGCCGAGATCTGGCGCGACGTGAACGCCCTTGGCCTGATTCTGCATCCATTCGATCTGACCCGGGAGGGTGCCGAGGTGTCCGCGGTCACCAGTCACCTTCGGCGCCGGCATGCCACCGACTCGACGTACGTCTGCCTGGCCCAGCGTCTCGGGACCGCGGTGTGGACCCTCGACGGCGCGCTGGCCCGCAACGCATCTGACGTCGGGCTGCCAGTCGAGCTCATCTCCTAGGCTGAGATGACGTCCGGAGGCGCATCGGGAAGGTTGAGGAAGGCGCACAGCGCGCCGGCGGTGTCGGCGAGGCTCATGAGCGCGCCGCCTTGCGGGGCCGGCGCTCTGCCTCAGCCCGGCAAGTCCCGGCTCCCGGCGGGCAGCCTCACCCGGTGTATGCGCGCCCCTCGGTGAGTCCGATCACGCGCGCCAGCACCGAGGACACGCGGCCCTGGGGGGCGCGGATCGTGCGACGGTTCGTCGTGACCTCGTAGATGTAGCCATCGGCCGGCGGCGCCTCGCTCGAGGAGGGTATCTCGGACAGCTCCACGTCGGCGACTGCGGCCTTGAGGCGCTCCAACGTCGGCCGCGGCACGCGGTAGTCGCGAGATCGCATCCGGGGCGCCTCCTCGGAGTGGGAGGCGCGTCCGTCGTAGTCGACCGAGACGCTGACGCGGCTGGGTGCGAGCCCGCCGGAGCGCCGTATGCGAACCAACAGCGTGCTGCCGGTTGGTGCCGAGGCGAAGAACGGGGAGAGATCGGAGAATGTTCGCTTCAGCTCCGAGGGCGTCGATCCCTGCTCCCAGTGGACGAGTCGCCCGTGGTAGGCGATCGTGTACCGGTAGGAGTTGACAGCAGGCGGGAGTGCGAGCTCGTCCTTGGCGTCGAGCTCTCCGATGGGCGCGCTGGCCAGCTCGCTCTGCACGCTCTCGTAGGTGGCCGGCCCCAGTCGCGACACATAGACTCCGGCGGGGCTGGTGAGGACGACATGGCGGTCCGGGCGCACCACCATGCTCACGTTGGCGGTCGGGCCCTGTCCGGTGCGGCTCAGGGACACGAGCTCGCCCCTTGGCACCGACTTCGACTGCGAGCCACCGCCGTCGCCGCAACCGGCGGCGGTCACCACCACCACCACCGTCAACCCGGTCACCAGGCTGCGCCGCATCCGCTCACCCTACGTGCTCGCGCTGCATCCGTCACGGGCGTTCGGGACGAACCACTAGGCTTCGCGGCGTCATGGGCCTGGCCGAGGAATTCAACGCGGTGGTCGACTCGCTCCCCGACGACTGGACCGACATCGAGCTCGATCTGCGGGTCCTCGATGAGCGCCGGTACGTCGATGCCGCGCTGTATCTGGTCACCTGCAACGCGCAGCCCTATTCAAAGCACGATTGGCACTGGCGCCTGCTCGTGGCTCATCGCTTCGGCCACGCGGCCTCCGCGCCCACGGTACACGGTGCGCTTGCGCTGCTCGACGGGTCGGGCATCGAGGGTGAGCTGGCGGTGCGCGAGATCCGCAGCGGGCGCGTCGAGGTCACGCAGATGTGGGGGCGCCCCGAGTCGGTGCGCGAGCAGTTTCGCAAGCTGCGTGCGCAGTAGTGGCACGGATCGTCGCGCTGGTTCCCGATCTGCTCTTCGGGTCAAAGGTCGTCTCGATGCTGCAGAGCGCCGGCCACGACGTGACCCTCTGCTCCGCCGAGGACGAGGCGCGGGCACGTGCTCAGGCGGCCGACGTGCTCGTGGTGGACCTCACGACCGACGCCATCGACGGAGCCACCCTGGTCGACTCCATGCGCGCGGGCGGCGAGCTGGGGGACACGCCAACGCTGGCCTTCTACTCGCACGTGGACGCGGCGGTGCGCAGGCGCGCCGAGGAGGTGGGATTCGATCTCGTCGTGCCCCGATCGCGCATGGCCCGGGAGGGCGCGCAGCTCGTGGGC
>JBBSIW010000140.1:0-6306 GCA_038231895.1 Solirubrobacterales bacterium
GCGGAATGCCGCGACCAGGTCCTCGATCCCACCTTGGAGCAGGTTGTCGCCCAGGTACATCACGAAGGGCGAGGGGCCGAGGAACGGCTCGGCCGTAAGCGCGGCATGAGCTAGCCCCAGCGGCTCGTCCTGCTCGATGTAGGTGATGGTGACGCCGAAGCGCTCGCCGTCACCGACGACGCTTCGAATCTCTGCGCCCGTCTCGGGCGCGATGATGATGCCGATCTCCCTGATGCCGGCCGCCGCCATCGCCTCGATGCCGTAGAAGAGGACCGGCTTGTTGGCCACCGGCACCAGCTGCTTGGCGCTGGTGTGCGTGATCGGGCGCAGGCGCGTGCCCTTGCCGCCGGAAAGGATGAGGCCCTTGAGGTCCTCCACGCGGCGGCAGCCTACCGGCGCGCGGGCGCGTCAGTAGGCCCCGTCGAGCTTGCCGTGGTCCCAGGTCGCCGTGGACTCGGCGACGAACTGCAGCGCGACGCGCTTGGAGGCTTGGCGCTCGAAGGCCGCTCGTGCCTCCAGGCCCGCGGCGGCGTCCTCGCCACCGTAGCGGGTGGCGAGGTCGCTGCCCGCGCCAGCCACCGTGTCGAGGTCCCGGTGCAGCTGGCAGCGCGCCCGGATCATCACTCCCCGCAGCTCGTGGTAGTCGTAGCCGGATTCGATCTGGAGCGTGACCCGGTCGTCGCGCTCCAGGTTGCGGACCTTCTGGGACTTCGCGTAGGTCCAGGCCCACAGCTCGCCGTCGCGGACGACATACCACAGCGGCATGAGGTGCGGCCACCCGTCGGGGCCGTTGGTGGCGCAGATGACGATCCGCTGCGCCGCCAGGAAGTCCGCGACCTCCGCCTCGTCCATCTGGATCTCCTCGCGCCGTGACATCGGGCGCCCCCGGCTACGCGTAGACGCCGGACAGCCGCTCCGCCGCGGCCAGCACCGTCTCGCGGACCTCGGCGGGCTCGAGCACGACGGCGTCACCGGCCTCCTTTAGTACCTCACGGACGAGCCAGTCCGAGCCGGCGAAGCGCAGCTCCACCACCACCGCTCCATCGGGCAGCTCAGCCACGACCGGCCTTTCCTCGCGCGCCCAGCGCGTACGCTCGGGCGAGATCCACAGCCGGGCGCTCTGCGACGCCTCGACCTCGCCTGTGCGCGGCCACCCCTCGATGTCGGCGGCGACGTCGATCTCGGGTCTGGGCTCGAAGCCCACGTCGGTCACGCGCGCGGACTTGATCCGATCGAGGCGGAAGTGGCGCACCGCGTCGCGGTCGGGATCGAAGGAAGCCACGTACCACCCCTCAAGCCCGTTGATCAGCGCGTAGGGCTCGATGGTGCGCTGGGAGAACTCGTCCTCGTTCTCCTTGTAGTAATCGATCTCCAGCAGCTTGCGGGCGGAGATCGCGCGCGACACCACCTGCGCGATCTCGGGGTCGTCGCCCGGCGTGCCGGCGACCTGGAGGCCCTCGTGAACCGGATCCTCGCCCAGCGCCGTGACGATCTTGCGCCGTGGCGCGGCCAGCGACCCCTTCGGGATGTGCTCGCCGATGAGGTCGATGGCGGCCACCAGCGCCTTGGCCTCGATGGGCAGGAGCCGAGCGGGGCGGGCAAAGCTGTCTGAGTAGGCGTCGGGGTCGACCTCGATCTGACCGTCCTCGCCCACCTCGGCGTAGAGGATGTAGGAGCCCGCACCGAAGTTGACGACGTTGAGCACCTGAACGTCCTCGCGCAGCTCCTCCTCGGAGATCTGCATTCGCTCGCACACCTGCGCCGATGGCAGCTGCCGCTCCTCTCTCCCCGCCTCGATGAGGATGCTCGCCAGCGTCACCAGGCGCGCGAAGCGCTCGGGGCGGATCGTCGCCTCGCCGCGACCGTTGGCCTCGGCCGGGGGCTCGGGCACGGGAGCGGCCGGCGCCGTGCCCGCCACTGGCTCGGCCTCGCCGCGGTGGCGCTCGATCAGCAGCGAGACGCGCTCCTCGAGCTCGGCCACGAGCTCGGGTGGGCCCAGGATACGAGCGTGCTCCCCCAGCCCCAGGACCCAGGAGATCAGCTGCCTGGTGCCGGCGTAGGGCGTCACGAACACGCTTCCGCTTCCGCCTTCGTCGGTGCGAAAGGCGCCAAAGCGGCCGAAGTGGCGCTCGATCTGCCAGGCGATCCGCTCGGCGATGTGGATCTCGGCCTCGCCGATGGCCTCGCCGAACTGCCAGTAGATGCGGTTGGCGTACTCGCGAGGGTCGAAGTCCTTTGGACGCTGGAAGTCGTGCTCGGCCTTGGTGGCGTAGGCCACCTTCCCGCGAATCCGCGACAGGCGGAACACCCGCACGTCATCGCGCTCGTGCGCGTGCCCGACGAGATAGAACTGGCCACCCTGGAAGAGCAGCTGGTAGGGGTCGACCTTGCGCTCACCCTCCGCGTCGCGCTCCATCGTGTAGTAGCCGAAGGTGATGGTCTTGCGTCGCGAGATCGCCGTGTCGATCTTGACCAGGCGCTGGGAGAGGTCGTGCCCGCCGGCAGAGGCCGTGATCCCCAGGGCCACCGAGCGTTGGTCGGGTGCGCGCAGCGGACTCGGCCGGCCCCAGGAGATCTGCTGGAGGGCCAGACGCAAGGGCTCCGCGTAGGCGAACTCGCCGTCGAGCAGCGAGAGCGCCGTCTGGAGTGCAGCCAGCTCGGGGTCGGTGAACTCGATGGCGGGCAGGTAGAAGTTCTCCGGCGGCAGCGAGTAGCTCTCCTGCTCGGCCACGCCGTCGGCAGGGCGGTCGACCGCCAGTGCGATCCCCAGCGAGTCGAGCTCTGAGCGGTCGGCGTAGAAGCGCCGCGCGAAGGCATCCTCGTTCATCCCGCTGTAGCCCTCGACGTTGGCGCGGATCTCGAGCGCGGTGACGGGCCGGCGCTCGGCCATGAGATAGGAGATCAGCGACAGCTGCCGGATGAGCTTCTCGGTGTCCTTCGCCACGTCGCCCAAAGATAGAAGGGATGGGGCGCGGCAAGCGGAGCCTCGTGCTCCTCGTCTCGCTCTTTGCGGACTTTTGGACCCCTCAGGGGCTCAGCGCGACCTACGCAGCTTCGCGATCTGCGAAATAGGCGCCGGAGCCCAGCGCCCGATCGAAGCTCGACCACTGCTGGCCTTGGGTCAGGGCCTTCTCGAGGCGGTCGAAGGACCCGAGGCGACCACCCAGGTTGTCGATCATGTGCACGAGGGTCGCCTCACGGGTGCATGGTACGACGGGGCTGCCATGCTCGAGCGTCCCGTGGTGGGCGAGGATGATGTGAAGCACCGCTTCGGCGAGCTCCGCCGGAAAGTCGCGCAGTTCCTCCATCGCTCGCCGAACGCGGTAGTAGCCCAGCGGGATCTCCCCCTGCATCTTGCCGACGTCGGAGAGGTCGATCGCATGACCCTGAAACCGGTACGCCTCGAGCTTGCCGATGTCGTGGAGCAATGCTCCGGTGACGGCGACGTCGCGGTCGATCCCGGGGAAGGTGGCGCTGATCGCACTCACGCCCTGGGCGACCGACAGGCAATGCTCCAGCAGTCCGTGGCGGTAGGCCTGGTGGTAGTACTTGGCTGCGGGCGCCGACCGGAAGTGGGGCCAGACCTCAGAGCCCGGCGCGAGCAGCCGGTCCAGGAGGGCGCGCAGGTGGGAGTTCTGGATGGTGTCGAGGAGCTCGCGCAGGTCGGCTTCCAGCTGGTCGGCGCTGCGAGGCGGGCCGTCGACCAGCTCCTCGACCTCATACTCGCCTTCACGCGGGGCGCGCAGGCCTTGGAGGACGAGCTGCGCGCCGTAGCGCGCATGCACCCCGAAGCGACCTTCGACATAGACAGCTTCACCGGGCGCGACACACCGCGGCAGCTCGCCGGCGGCGTCCCACAGGACGGCCGGGACCGTGCCCGTGCGGTCGCACAGGACGAGCTTGAGAAACTCCCCCCCGTCGCGCTTGCGTCGCATCTCGAGCTCGCGAACGAGCAGCACCGCCGCTACGACCTGCCCGTCTTGCAACTCCCGCACCGGCATGACAGCGAAGATAGAACCGCGGGCGGACAGGTTTGGGGAGCCCCGGTCTACGGGCGACGCGTGGCCAGGCCGTCGCTGTACTCAGGCGGCTGCCGGGCGCCGGTCCAGCGCCAGGCCCCGCAGCTCCTGCCGGGATCTGATCGCGAGCTTCACGTAGGTGTTTCGCAGATGCCACTCCACCGTCTTCACGGTCACGAACAGGGCCTGCGCGATCTCGCGGTTGGTCATCCCGTCAGCCGCCAGCTCAGCCACGCGACGCTCGGCTGCGGTGAGCGCATGTGCGGGCAGCGGGGTCGAGGCGGGGAACGTCCCGCCGCCTCCCAGGCCCGGCATCGGACTGTCGTGCTTCGGGCTCATGCTACGGCCGTCCTTATCACGCCGACCCGTGTTGAGTGCATACCGAAATGCGGTCGATCGAGAGTGCCAAGATACCATGTGGCAGTCTGGCGATCCGTTAGATGAGCAGAGCCCAGAGGCCGACGTCGGAGGCGTTCGTGCCCGGCATCGAGATGTCGAGGAACACGACGAAGGGTCGTTGACGGCGACTTCGGGCGAACCGGCGGCCGGTCCGTGTCAGCGGCACCCTGACCAGGACGCTGGACCCACGAAGGACCCCGAAGAAGGTCTGAGCGCCGAGCGTCGACTCGAATGGCCGTCGGCGATACCACGGCGAGCGGCTCGGTGCATCGAGCTCGACGCTTCCGCGGCAGCATGGGCCAGGGGCGCGCCGAGTGCGCCCGCCTTTTCGCACCCCTGCGCCTCAAGACTGCTCGAAACAGCTCAGTGGCCTACCTGCGGTCGCTACTGGATGCCGGCTCCGAAGGCATTCTGGTGGTGCGCCCCGATGGCGTCATCCTCGATCTGACCGACTCCGGTGCGCGAATCCTCGGGGCGGCGGCCGATTCGCCGTCGCTGATCGGGCGCCACCTCAGCGACGAGCTGCACCCCGAATACGTCGGCCGCGCCACCGCGGAGTGCAGTTGGGCGGCACGTCAGCCCAACCCGTCCGGGCCGTTTCGGTGGCGCCTTCGCCACGGAGACGGCTCCCAGCACGTCGAGGTGGTGATCCACAACAAGGCCAGGGACCCCAATATCAGTGGCTTGATCCTCGTCCTGCGCGACATCACCCCGGTGCGCGCGCTCGAGCTGCGTCTGCGCAACGATGCCTTCCGCGACACGCTGACGGGCTTGCGCAACCGTGTGGGGTTCTACGACAAGATCCGCATCGCGATCACCCACCGCGCATCCGACGCGATGGTGGCGGTGCTGTTCTTAGACCTCGACGACTTCAAGGCTGTCAACGACAGCCGCGGGCACGCCGTCGGCGACGAGCTTCTCTGCGAAGCTGCCGACCGCCTTCAGGCCTCGGTGCGGCCCAAGGACGCGGTGGGCAGGATTGGCGGCGACGAGTTTGTGATCCTGCTCGAGGATATCGCCCGACCGGAGCAGGCCGGAGAGATCGCCCAGCGGGTGATCGAGGCGTTCCGTGAGGCATTCCTCGTCGATGGCGGCGCAGTCCGGGTCCAGACCAGCGTAGGAATCGCCCTCTCGCAGACCGGAGACGAGACCGCTGAGACCCTGCTCCGCGACGCCGACATGGCGATGTACGCCGCGAAGGCCCGAGGCAAGGCCGCTATGAGTACTTCGACGACAAGCTGCGTGCGAGCGCGACGCAGAAGCTCCAGCTCCGCCAGGCGCTCGAGCAGGCGGTCTCGGACGAGAACTTCGTGCTCCACTACCAGCCGGTGGTGGCCCTCGCGACCGGGGAGCTGCTTGGCGCCGAGGCACTTCTGCGATGGCGGACGCGCAACGGAGGCCTGCGCGCCCCGCACGCCTTCCTGCACCTGGCCGAGGAGGCCGGGCTCATGGACATCATCGGCCGGTGGGCTCTACGGGAGGCTTGCGCCGCGGCGCAGCGCTGGCAGGCTCCGGACGGGAGCCCGTTCCACATGGCGGTGAACCTCTCGGCGCGGCAACTCGATCAACCGGGGTTCGCGGCCGAGGTCGACGACGTGCTGGGCGATACGCGCTTCCCCGCCGAAGGCCTGACCGTCGAGATCACCGAGCAGGTGTTCATGCACGAGTCGCCGCACGTGCTCGAGAACCTGCAGGGGCTGCGCGACATGGGGGTGCGGATCGCCATCGACGACTTCGGGACCGGCTATTCGTCACTGAGCTATCTCCAGCGCTCCGAGGTGGACATCCTCAAGATCGACAAGTCGTTCATCGACGACGTCGGCGAGGGCGGTCAGGCCGCCGCCCTGGTGGAGGGCATCATCGGCATCGCCCACACGCTCGGGCTGGA
>JBBSIW010000141.1:0-6290 GCA_038231895.1 Solirubrobacterales bacterium
CTCCCATCAGCCGGGGCAGGGCACCCGCACCCCTGCCGCCTATCGCGCCTGGGCGCAGCGTGCTGGATCACAGATGGCGGCCTTCACCGGCGAGACGCACTGGACCCCCGAGCGCCGGTTCGAGCGCACGTTCGAGCGCCTCGCGCTCCCCGGCCTGCATCGCGCGGCGCGCTTTGACCTCCTAGTCACCCTCGGCCGGCTGGGTCGCATCGACGCCCGGGCATCGTCGCTTCATCTGGGAGACGACGAAACCACGATCGCCGCCAAGCGGGTCTTCGGCATCGGCGACCCGATGCTGATCGATCGTCGAGCTCGAGAGCTGATGGACGCCTGCCAGGTGCCCTTCGAGGCGCTGGACCTCGCGCTGTACAACTGGAGCCGCCCGGCCGGCCCGGCCGGTCAGCAGCGCGCCACGCTGGGCGCCGGCGGCCAGGACCCCGACGAGTCGGTGCGTCAGCGCAGCCTGGCCGCGTTGGACGCCTGAGCGAGGGCCGAGCCGCGGGGTCACCTCGCCGTGCGCGCGATCAGTACGTCGGAGCCGCCGGCCACGGCCCCAGGACGGCGTCGTTCACAGTCACGTGCTGCCCCACGGCCTTGGCGGCGCGGTGCACTGAGGCCACCGGGGCGTTCGCCCACGCGACCTGGCGCCCAGTGCCGACGACCGCGGCGAACGGCGATGGCACGGCGAACGGACGCAGCTCGCGCGACACGGTGGCCGCCAGCCGGCCACGCGCCACGAATGCCGGCAGCCCAGAGCCGGGGCGATCCGAGCACCGCTCTGGCGCCGGTCACCCCCGCGGCCCCGGCCCGCAGCCGGTCGGCGATTCCCAGCCCGACCAGTTTCCGCAGGCCGCGCCGGGAACCCACCGTGCGGGTACCGGCGTCGAGGGTGGGTTAGGTGTCCCACAGCAGCGCCGCGGCGAGCCTCACCGCGGTCATACCGTCGTTCACAACGTGTGTGGGCAGCAACTAGGCTCGGCGCGTGAGCCATCTTCGCAAGCCTCCTTTCACCGAAGCACCTGTATCGAGACGGTGCAGTCGGCGGCCTACACACGGCGCGACCGCGGCTGATAGTTTGTCGCGCCAGGGGGCCAGGGCACCTGCACTAGCCTACGCGGGCGGGCTGGCCGGAAGCTGACAGCGCATTTCGTCAGCTGGTGGTGTGGTGAAAGCGACTTTCCAACAGTGGCCCAAGTAGCCGCGACTAACGGTCCCCCCGCCCTTCCCACGCTGTGGCGGACAAAGCTGCGGTCGACGTTGGGCGGCATCGACCACGCCGCACAGGTCGACCACTGTGTGCTCGGCGGGCTTATTGGGATTGGCTGGCGCATGGACGAACTCGGATCGGACACGTCGCTGGACGCGGCGTGCAAGCGGATTGAGGACACGCCCGGGTGGGGTCATCGGCCAGCCCAGACCGTGCGCCGCTTCGGCGCAGACGCAGTGCTCGGCGATTTCGTCTGGACACGGGACACCCACGGTCGCTACTGGCTGTGCAAGATCACCGGGTCGTACCGCTACGACGGCAGCGAGGCTGCCCGCCGGGTGGATGTCCATCAGGTGCGTGACGCTGAGTGGGCTCCAAGGCCGCTGAATGACTTGGAGGTTCCAGGTGGCGTCATCAGGGGTTTCGTGGGGACAGGCTCGAGCTTCAGCCGCATTCATGACTGTTCAGCACGAGAGTTGACGCCGTACCTGTGGGAGAAGCTTCACGACCGACCACTACCCAAGCTGGCGATCACGCCGATCGACGTGCTGACTAGCCATCTGGACCCGTATGACGTCGAGGATCTCGTCTACGTGTGGCTCCAGGTCGCTCGCGGCTACGTGGCGCTACCAAAGGCGCGCCAACGGGATACGCCGGCGTACGAATGGACGATGATCCACCGCCAGACGCGGCGACGCGGCATCGTGCAGATCAAGACCGGTTCTGATCACGTCGACTTGCAGGCCCTGGCGGATGCGACGGCAGACCAGCAGACGGACACGTTTGCCTTCGCGACCGGCGGCCACTACGACGGAGACCGCCGACTGGTCGACGAGCTGATCGAGCGCGATGAGCTGCTGGCCTTCGCCGCCGAGCACCCGGACCTATTGCCGACTCGGGTGCGGACGTGGTTCGAGTTGGCCGGTGCAGATGCGGCGTAGCGCTTTCGTCTTGTGCTCAGGCGGCGCGCACGAACGCGGTCATCGGCTGCGTGATTGACATTCAACCAGCGCTGCGTCGCCGTACGCGCCTTGACAGCAGCCGCGGTCGCGAAGAGACTCGGCTTGCGGTGTCCTCGCGCTCCGAGCACGCCCTCCGGGGCCACGAGCGGTAGGACGGCCGTGGCCAACGTCGAGGGAAAGGCGACCGCCATCACGGTCCTGACACCCGTGCGGCGACACGGGCTGCTGGTGCTGGCGGTGGTCTTCTGGGCGGGGCGACACCTGACTGGCACGCTGAAGAAGCTCCAGCAGCTGTCGTTCATCCACTACGCGCGCTGGGCGGTCATCGAACGCTTTCCGAACGATGGGGCCGGCGAGCGCCTCCAACGTTCCTACCTGTTCTTCGAGAGCAACTTCAACGGCACCTGGGACCAGTACATCGACGCGTTCTCAGAGGTGGTACCGACGCGCATGAAGGCGATCTGGGGAACGTCGTATGGCTTTCCCGGCCCGATCCCCGTGGGGCCGTTCAAGGCGTACATCCGTCGCAACGAGTTCGTGGCCAACCACTACTGGTCCGCGTACCCGGGTGCGACGACGACCGAGATCATCGCCGCCGAGCGCGTCGTCGCCGCACTTGAGCGCTTCGGTCGCAGCTCCGCGCGGCTCGATCCCCAGGCGTTCAAGGCGGCCTACGAGACGATGCTCGAATCCGTCCAGCGAGACCTGTGAAGCACTCGGACCGCAACATCTCGGGGCAGGCGTACGCGCTCACGGTCCTCACGCCCGTTCTCCGGGAGCGCGTCAACGCGCTCGCCGGCCACCTCGATGCGCTTCCAGGCGGGGATCAGAGCCCGCTGGCGCGGATCGCCGGGACTCACTTCGCGCGCTGGGTGATCATCGACGACGTGATCTATGAGGGCAGCCCCCAGCCCCGGGACACGCTGGCGGCACCGCGACTGCTGTTCACCAGCAATTTCGACGGGCCCCTCGAGCCCTACCTCGAGGCGCTGCGCTCGGGACTGGGCGAGCAGGCTGACGCGATCTGGGGCCACTGCGCGGGTTATCCCGGGCGGGCCGAGTCCAGAGCTTGGGCCGGATGGCTTCGCGCGCACCAGATTGACAGTGCGCTCTTCTTCGCGGCCTACGGTGACCAGACCGTGGACCAGGTGGTGGCGAACCTCGAGCAGCGTTCGCGATTGATGCGTTTCGCACTCGAGACTCAGGGGCTGGCGCCCGACGAGCTGCAGCGCCGCTTCGCAGCGGAGTTCGCCCCGTGACCGCACTGGACCTGTCCAACATCCAGGGCTTTGTGGTGCGCGGGTACCGACTGCCGGTCGCGGGCTACCTCCTGCTGCACGTCGAGGACGGCGCGCGGGCGCGAACGCTCCTGGGCGATGTGCTCGACGACGTGCTGACCGCCGCCACCTGGTCTGAGAAGCCCCGGTCGGGCCTGAACCTGGCGCTCAGCTACGAGGGCCTCCGAGCGCTCGGCCTGCCCGACGCATCGCTGGCCGGCTTTCCCGAGGAGTTCCGTGAGGGGATGGCGGCTCGCGCGGCGCTCCTGGGCGACACCGGCGACAGCGCCCCCGATCGCTGGGAGGCAGGCTTCGTGGATCCGGGCGTGCACGTTCTGGTGATGATCAGCGCCCAGGACGAGGAGGCGCTGCGTGCGCACGATCGGGCGCTGCGCGAGCGCATCGAGCAGTCGGGTGCCCTCTCGCTGGTGGCCGATCAGGTCGGCGCTGCGCTGCCCGACGGCACGGAGCACTTCGGCTTCGTCGACGGCTTCGCACAGCCCTCCCTCGAGGGCAGCGACGTGGAGGCCCTTCCCGGCCAGGGGGCGCCTGAGCACGAGGACGGCTGGCGCCCGATCCGCGCCGGCGAGTTCATCCTCGGCTATCCCGACGAGGAGGGCGTCCTGCCGCCCGCGCCCGCGCCCGCGCCGCTGTCTGACAACGGGTCCTACCTCGTCTACCGCAAGCTCCACCAGGACGTGGCCGGGTTTCGCGCGCAGCTGTCGCAGGCCGCGCAGCTCTACCCCGGGGGCGAGGATCTGCTCGCGGCCAAGATCGTCGGACGCTGGCGGGACGGCACGCCGCTCGTCATGTCGCCCGGCGTCCGAGATCCCGATCTCGTCAAGGACCCGACTCGCAACAACGCCTTCTCCTACCGCGACGATTCGGATGGTCTGCGCTGTCCCGTCGGCAGCCACATCCGCCGGTCCAATCCGCGCTCGAGCCTGCCCTTCGAGGGGAAGCTCGTCAACCGCCACCGGCTCATGCGCCGCGGCATCCCCTACGGCGAGTCGCTGCCCGAAGGCGCCACCGAGGACGGAGGGGATCGCGGCGTCGTCTTCATGTGTCTGCAGGCCAGCATCGCGCGCCAGTTCGAGTTCGTGCAGGCGCAGTGGCTCAACGACGGCAACGCCTTCCGGCTGGGCGACGACCAGGACGTGCTGCTCGGGCCCCAGGACCAGGACGGGGTGCGCAAGATGACCGTGCCCGGATCGCCGCCGTTCTTCCTCGGTCCACTCTCACGCCTCGTGACCGTCCGCGGCGGCGAGTACTTCTTCTGCCCGGGCCTCAACGGCCTGCGGTTCCTGGCGGCGTTGGGAGGCGGCGAATGAACCTCCTCGACGAGCTGCACGAGCTCGGGGAGCGCGTCGAAGGCGATACGCAGCGTGCGCCGCTTGGCCGGCGACTTCATCCTGGTCACCGACGACTCGCCGGCCTATGAGCGGGCGATCTCGATCCTACGGCTGGGTGCGCCTCGCTCCGACGTGCCGGCGCTCGCAGGCTTCGTGACCGAGCAGGCGGAGGCGGAGGTGGAGCGCGGCGCCGGACGGGTGAACGTGGCAGATCTCGCCAAGCGCGTCCAAGCCCGCCTCGCGGGGCGCTGGCTCGGGGTGACCGGACCAGACGAGGACACGCTCATCCCCGGGGCTGTTGCGCCGGTGCCTGCGCGACTTCGTCGTCGCCGAGGGCAGTCATCACGAGACGAGAATCCCCGCCGGGACCACGACCTTCACCGCCAGCCAGTCGGCAATGCTCGATGGCGATGTGGTGGATGACCCCGACGAGTTTCGCACCGACCGTCCCGCACACCACTACCTCCACTTCGGCGTGGGAATGCACGCCTGCTTCGGGCGCTTCGCCAACGCCATGCTGATTCCCCTGGTCGCCAAGGCCGTGCTGCGCCGGCCGGGCCTGGCGCGGGCCCCCGGGAGCGCCGGAGCACTGCACAAGGCGGGGCCGTTCCCCCTCTCGCTGTCGGTCACCTACGAAGCCGCGTGAGCGCCGCGGGCGCCACCGACGCCACAACGGTTGCGGAGCTGCTCGACTACCGGCGGCAAATTGCCGAGCTCTACGCCGAGGTCCGGGCCCGCGAAGACCCGCGGGCGGCCCACGAGCACTGGTGTGCTGAGCGCCGTCGACTCTATGCCACGCACCCCCAGTCGCCGCTGCCCGAGGGCGAGCGTGAGCTCTTCGGCGGTCCGCATGTCTGGACCTACGATCCGAGCTGGCGCCTGCTGGCGAAAGTGGAGGCGGCCCCCGAGCACACCCTCGAGCTGCCGGCCAGCGACGGTGCGACGATGCGCTTCACGCGCTTTGCCCGCGCGCACATGGAGGACCGGTCGCTGGACCTGTTCTGGCTGGACAGCTACGGCGGCGGCCTGTTCGTCCCGTTCGCCGACGCGACGAGTGGCAAGGAGTCCTATCGCGCGGGCCGCTACCTGCTCGACACGATCAAGGGCGCCGATCTCGGGACCGAGGATGGACAGCTTGTGCTCGACCTCAACTTCGCCTACCAGCCGTCGTGCTCCTACGACCCTCGCTGGATGTGCCCGCTCGCCCCACCCGGCAGCCGCCTCGACGTCGCGGTGCACGCGGGCGAGCGGCTGACGTCACCCGACGTTCGCTGACGCTGACGCGCATTACGGACCGCCTCAAGCAGGCTTGGAGGCCAGCGAGCGCAGATGAGTGAAGACGAGGTCGAGCGATCGGACCATTGGCTGGAGATCCTGCTCGGCGGTGGAGAGCAGGTAGCCGCCCTGGATGGCGGCAAGCGTGACCTGCGCCAGGTCGTCGGGTAGCGCATCCGCATCGATGAGACCCCGCTTTCGCATCGACGCGAACGCA
>JBBSIW010000142.1:0-6284 GCA_038231895.1 Solirubrobacterales bacterium
ACAACCCCTCGATCGTGCGCACGCCGCTGGTGATCGCAATGTGGGAGCCGCTGGCGCGCGCGCTGGGCTGGCCGGGCAAGCCGATCGGGTTCACGCAGATCCTCAAGCTCGCCCTCGACCGCCGAGGCTGGGCGGCGTACGGAAAGCCTGAGTTCGGCCAGTTCAAGCTGGGCCACACCAACCCGGACTTCTCGACCAGCGGGCTCTCCGCGGTGGTAGCCGAGTACTCCGCGGCGACCGGCAAGCGAGAGGGGCTGTCGCTGGCCGACGTGGACCAACCGGCCGTGCGCCGACGCATCAAGGCCATCGAGCGCTCCATCGTCCACTACGGCGACACGACGCTGTTCTTCTCCGACCAGCTCAAGCGCTACGGCCCGGCCTATGCCTCGGCGGTGGCGATGGAGGAGGCGACGCTGGTCGACTTCAACAAGAACCGTAGCGGGACCAAGCTCGTGGCGCTCTATCCATCCGAGGGCACGTTCTACTCCGACAACCCGCTCATCACCCTGCAGGCGCCCTGGGTGAGCGAGCCCCAGAAGCGGGGCGCCAAGCTGTTCGCGGATTGGCTGGCGGCGCACGTCAAGCCCGATGTGGCCGCGGCCGCGGGCTTTCGCCCGGCCGACTCAACTAAGCGGCCCGGCGCGCCGATCGACCAGGCCCACGGGGCCGACCCGGCCTTGCCGCGCCGCCTGCTCTCCCTACCCGATCCCCGCGTACTGGCTCGCGTCAAGGTGGACTGGCGCCAGGACCGCAAGCCGGCCAACATCGCGCTCGTGGTGGACACGTCGGGCTCGATGAGCGAGGAGAGCAAGCTCGACCAGGCCAAGCGCGGGCTGCAGGTGTTCTTCTCCCAGCTCTCGCCGCAGGACCGGGTGGGGCTGATCGCCTTCAACGACAAGGTCTCGCGCGTGGTGCCCGTCTCGCCGTTCGCAACCACGCGCCCGCGGCTGCAGGCGGCGGTGCGCGACCTGTTCCCCGACGGCCAGACCGCGGTCTACGACGCCGCGCAGGCGGGGCTGGCAGAGATCCAGGCGCTCAAGGACCCCAGCCGCATCAACAGCGTCGTCGTGCTCACCGACGGCGAGGACAACCAGAGCTCGACGGACTCCAACACGCTCGTGGCGGCGCTCACGCGCCAGGCCCGGAGCGAGGGCCTCAGCGTGCGCGTCTACACGATCGCCTACGGGCGCGAGGCGAACAAGTCCGTGCTCCAGCAGATCGCCTCCAGCTCGGGCGGCAAGGAGTACATCGGGGATCCCAAGCAGATCGAAGGCGTCTACCGCAGCATCTCGAGCTTCTTCTAGCGTCAGGCTGAGATGGCGCAACGCAAGGAGCTCGTCACCCGCACCGACCTGCGGCGGGCACTGGTGGTCAATGCGGTCACCAAGCCGCTCAACGTCGCGGTGCCGGCCGCAGTGGTCGTAGCGGGCCTGGCGATCGGGGTGGGCTGGCTGATCGTGGTGGCCGCGGTCGTCTACGCCGTCTTGAGCGCCTTGACCTTCTTGGACGAGGGCGAGGCCGCGCGTGTGGGCGCGCGCACCTACGACGACCGCCGAGGCGGGCGCCAGGCCGCCCAGCGCGTCGACGTCCGGGCGCTCGCGACGCCGATCGCGGCCCAGGTGGAGGCGGCGCGGGCCTGCGAGGCCCGCATCCAGGACACGATCGACCGGTCGGACTCCTCGCTCGCCGAGGTGGGGGGCGAAGTCGACTCACTGGTGCGTGCGATCGAGTTGATTGCCCTGCGCGCGCAGCGGATCTACGGCTACCTCGAGACCCAGGACATCGCCGCGATCGACGCCCGCCTGCGCCAGCTGCGGGGCTCCGAGGACTCCTCCGCACGCTCGATCATCGCCGCCCTGCGCGAGCAGCGCGACGCGCTGGCCGAGCTCCAGGTCCAGCTCACGCACTTCTACACCCAGATCGAGCAGCTCGTGGCCTCGCTGGGGACGGTCAACTCCCAGCTCGTGCGGATGAGCGTGGCCAGCGAGGACGTCGACGAGCACGAGCTCACCGAGCAGGTCCGCGGCCTGCGCGACCAGGTCGGCGCGCTGGACGCGGGGATGAAGGAGGCCTACGGACGGGCGCCGGAGTCGTCGGCGCTGCCGGAGTAACGCGAAGCCAGGCGCCGCCTCCGCCTACGGGATGTACAGCAGCACCATGAAGGCGCCGAACACGAGCGCCGCGGTGCGCAGACGCCGATCCGGCGTGATCGCGGCGA
The DNA here is from genome assembly GCA_038231895.1 of Solirubrobacterales bacterium. Classification (GTDB taxonomy): domain Bacteria; phylum Actinomycetota; class Thermoleophilia; order Solirubrobacterales; family Solirubrobacteraceae; genus JALYZC01. The sequence goes on from JBBSIW010000142.1 coordinate 2,219, forward strand.
GGGGCAGCAGCCACACGATGTACCACGGCATCAGCCACACGAGCGAGAGCAGCAGCGCCAGGGTCGCCCAGCTGGCGGAGTCCAGCCAGTCGGCGCCGCGCCAGGCGCGGAACACGAGCGCCGCCACCACCACCAGCAACAGGATGTTGGCCACTGCCTGGGTGCCCGAGCCGATGGTGTCGAGGCCGAACAGCACCTGCGCGATCTGACCGGGGAAGCTCTTGTAGGAGATCTGGGCGCCCTGGTTGGCGAATGACGTGAGTGCCGCGATCGGGTTGGAGGGAAAGAAGATCATCGAGAGGACCACGGTGAACGCCCCCGCCGCTGCGGCGCCGGCCAGGAGCTTGCGCCGGCTCTGCGCGCCGATGAGCATGAACGGCAGCAGCAGGCCGCCCGAGGCCTTGATGGCGCCGCCCATGACCACCATCACGCCTGCCGCGGCCTCGTTTCGCCGCACCAGGAGCAGCAGCCCTCCGAGCAGGAAGAGCAGCATGAACATGTCGTTGTGCGCGCCGCCCACGCCGTAGGCCAGCCACAGCGGGTTGAGCCCGACGAACAGCATGGCGGGCACCACCGGACGCCCGAGCTCTCCCGCCAGGCGGCCCACCAGTGCGATGCATCCCACCGCCGCGGCGGCGACCGCGATCTTGAACGCCCACAGGCCCGCGGAGATGCTGAGGAAGGCGAACGGCCAGAACCCCGCCACGAACAGCGGTCCGTAGGGACTGTTGAGCTTGGGCCAGGTGACCCAGCGAAAGGAGGGGTCCTGGGGGACGGTCTGGAGGAAGTGGGTGAAGGGGTTGAGTCCGTGGCGCGCGCTGATGCGCAGGTAGCCGAGGTAGTTGAACACGTCGGTGAGCCACATCGGAGGGGCGAGCAGCCACACGAAGTGCAGGGCGCCGATCGCCGCGATCGCCCACGACCAGGGGACTGAGTCGGCAAAGCGGAGCACCAGCAGATACAGCCCGTACAGGGCAAGGATCAGGAACATGAAGCGCGGGATGGTGAGCAGCACCCCCGTGCCCTTCAGGGGCCCGGCCAGCCAACCAGGGAAGCCGAAGCCCGGCCGCTGGCTCCAGGTCACGAAGAATGTGGAGCTTGAGGCCATCCCAGCCGCGAGCAGATAGCTGGCGATGACGCTCGCGCCAAGGGCGCCCCCGGCGATCCACTTGGGCGCCAGCGACAGACGGCGGGTGTAAACGGTGCGAATCGCTTCCATGGCCAGCCGCACAGGGTAGTGCGGTCCGCTTGCGCGATTGTTAGGGACCAGCCAGCTGCGCCAGCGCGCCACGAGCGATGTCGGCGTCTCGCGCGGGCAGCTCGCCGCCCAGGATCGCGACCGTGTCAGAGCTTCGCGCCAGCCCGACGGCATGTGCGATCGCGCCGGCGCGATCGTCGATCGCTTCGGCATCTCCAGCTGCACCCTCGAGGATGTCGCGGATCGCCTCGGGATCCTCGAGGCCCGGGTTGTCGGAGCTGACGATCAGGCGGTCGGCGAGGGCTCGTGCCGTTGCGCCCATCGCACCCCGCGTGGGCGCGAACCGAGGCCCGGTGGCCCCGAGGACGCAGATCAGCCGCCCCTGGGTTCGCTCGCGCAGCAGGCGCAGGGCGTGCGCCACCGAATCCGGGCTGTGCGCGTAGTCGACGACCACCAAGAAGGCCTGGCCCTCGTCGATGGCCTCGAGGCGTCCGGGCACGTGACCGGCCCGTGCCGCGCCGGCGACGATCGCCGTGCCGTCCACGCCGAGAGCGCGCGCGGCGGCCGTGGCCGCCAGGACGTTTGAGACGTTGAAGCGTCCGGAGAGCGGCGAGCGAAGGGCGAGCGGACCGTCGGGCGTCTCGATGCGCAGGCTCGCCCCGTGGTCGTCGAGCTCCACGTCCCGGGCGCGGACGTCGGCCGCGCGATCGATGGCGTACGTCGTCGCGCCCGGCAGCTCGGCCGCCAGGCGGCGACCGTGCTCGTCGTCGAGATTGAGAATGGCCCGCTCGGGCGGGACGTGGGCGAACAGCGTGCGCTTCGCCTCGAAGTACGCGTCCATCGTCTCGTGGAAGTCGAGATGGTCGGGGGAGAGGTTGGTGAACATGGCGGCGCTGAAGCGCACCGCGTCGGCGCGATGCAGGGCAAGGCCGACCGAGGAGACCTCCATGACGCAGCCCCGGTCGCCCCCGTCGACCATCGCCCGCAGGTCGCGCTGGATGTCGAGGGCCTCCGGCGTCGTGCGCACGCTCTCGTGCTCTGCGCCGGCGATCACCGTCTTGACCGTGCCGATCATCCCGCAGGGCCTGCCGTCCGCGGCCAGCATCTCGCGCAGCAGATAGGCCGTCGTCGTCTTGCCGTTGGTCCCGGTGATGCCCACCACGTCCAGCGCCGCCGAGGGGTCCCCGAAGAAACGTGCCGCGGCCGGCCCCATGACCGCCCGCACGGACTCCACCACGACCTCGGCAACGCCCAGGCCCAGCGGCCGCTCCACCACCAGCGCGGCCGCCCCCCGAGCTACAGCGTCGGCGGCGAAGTCGTGTCCGTCGGCCGCGAACCCGGGGACGCAGAAGAACACGCTCCCGGCGGCCACCGCGCGGCTGTCGTAGGCCAGGCCCGATACCCCGACCTCGGGCGCCCCGGGCAGGAGATCGGCCAGCGTCATCTGGCGAGTCGGGAGCATCGGGACGCGCCGCGACAATACCCTCCGCCACCCATGAGCACTCCGACCGCCCACCCCCCGGCGGGGCCGAGCGGCGACTTTGACCTCGTCGAGCAGCGACTCGCCCGGCCCGCCGCCATCATGGCGGTGGGCACCGCCCTCTCCCGCGCCGCCGGCCTGGGTCGCGTGGCTGCGATGGCGATTGCCCTGGGCGTCGCCGAGTCGCGGTTGGCGGACTCCTACAACATCGCCAACACGCTGCCCAACATCGTCTACGAGCTCGTGCTCGGCGGCGTCCTCACCTCGGTCTTCATCCCCGTGCTCGTCGAGGAGCTGCGCACCCGCACGCGCGATCAGGCCTGGCGCTCGGTGTCGGTGCTCGTGAGCGCGGCGATGCTCGTGCTGCTGGCCATCACGGCCCTGACGATCGTCGCCGCGCCGTGGATCATCGACCTGTTCAGCGGGCGCGTGTCGGGGCCCGAGGGCGCCGAGCAGCACCGCATCGCGACCTTCTTCCTGCGCCTGTTCGCCCCGCAGATCGCGCTCTATGGCTTCGCGGCGATCGCCGACGGGCTCCTCAACGCCCACGGGCGCTTCGCGGTGCCCACGTTCGCGCCGATCCTCAACAACGTCGTGGTCATCGCGACGTTCCTGATCTTCGCGGGCCTCACCGCCGGCACCCCGACGAACGCCAGCGTGCTCGATGACACGGGGCTCAAGCTCCTGCTGGCGCTGGGCACCACGGGCGGCGTCGCAGCATTCGTGGCCGTCTACCTCCCCTTCCTCGCGCGCCTCCCCGGGCGCATCCGCGCCCGCGTCGATCTGCGCCACCCGGCCGTGCGCAAGCTCGGGCGCCTGTCGAGCTGGACGTTCGCCTACGTGATCACGAACGTCATCGGAGTCGTCGTGTCCTTCTACCTCGCCAACGGGGTGCAGGGCGGTGTGACCTCCTACGTGACGGCGTTCGCGTTCTTCCAGGTGCCAATCGGGATCGCCGCCATCTCGGTCATCACCGCGCTGACCCCCAAGATGGCCGCCCACCACGTGGATGGCGATCAGGAGAGCTTCCGCCACCGCGTTACCGGCGGGCTGCGTCTGTGCGCCCTGCTCATGCTGCCCGCCACCGCGCTCTACCTCGTGCTGGCTCAGCCGCTGATCAGCGTGCTGCTCGAGCACGGGGTCGCCCATGCGCGCAGTGCCCACCTGGTGGCCTCGGTGTTGCGCTACTTCGCCATCGGCCTGCTCCCGTTCGCCGCCTTCCAGCTCTTGCGCGCGGCCTTCTACGCCCGCCAGGACGCCCGCACGCCGGCCGCAGTCAACGTGGTCGAGAACGCCGTCACGATCGGGTTGGACATCGCGCTGTTCCCCCTCATGCACGTCCAGGGCCTCGCGCTTGCCCACTCACTCGGGTACGTGGCCGGCTGCGT
>JBBSIW010000143.1:0-6280 GCA_038231895.1 Solirubrobacterales bacterium
CGGGCCCGAGCACGCCCACCTGCGCGACACCGGGCGCGCCCGCTACGTGGCGATCACCGACGACGAGGCGGTTGCCGCCTTCCGGGCGGTCACCCGGCTGGAAGGGATCATCCCCGCCCTGGAGTCCTCCCACGCCGTCGCCTGGGCGATGGAGCCGGCGGCCAGCGAACTCGATCTGATCTGCCTGTCGGGCCGGGGGGACAAGGACCTCGCCGAGGTCCTCGAGCATGGCTAGCGCCGCCGCACCGGTGGCCAGCGGCGTCCAGCGCATCGCGGACGCCTTCGACGGGCACGGCGGGCGGGCGGCGCTCATGCCCTACCTGATGGGCGGCTTCCCGGACATGGCGCGCGCCAGGGCCATCGCCGAGGCCTACGTCGCCGGTGGCGCCGACCTGATCGAGGTCGGCATCCCCTTCTCCGATCCGCTGGCCGACGGGCCGGTGATCCAGGCGGCGGGCACGGCGGCGCTGCGGGCCGGAGCCACGCCGGAGGAAGTGCTCCAGCTCGCGTCGGCGCTGACCGCACGCGTTCCCGTCGTCGTCATGGCCTACGCCAACACGGTGCTGGCCCTCGGGGCCGAGACGTTCGTGCGCGATCTCGAGGCCGTCGGGGCCAGCGGGCTGATCGTCCCCGACCTGCCCCTGGAGGAGGCGCAGCCGCTGCTCGCCGCCTGCGACGCGCGCGGCCTGGCCCTCGTGCCGCTCGTGGCTCCGACCACGCCCATCGACCGGCTCGAGGCGATCGGCCGGTGTGCCCGCGGGTTCCTCTACATCGTGTCGGTCACCGGGACCACCGGGGAGCGCGCCGAGATGTCGCGCTCGCTCGGCGACGTGGTGGCCGCGGCCAAGGCACGCACCGACGTCCCGGTGGCGGTCGGGTTTGGCATCGGCACTCCCGATCAGGCCGTCGCCGCCGTCGATGCAGGAGCCGACGGCGTCATCGTCGGGACGCGCCTCGTTCGCGCGGCCGCGGAGGCGCAGGACCCGGCGGCCGCGGTGGCCGAGCTGGTGGCGAGCTTCGCATCGGCTCTGGGAAGAACGCCGAACCACTAGGATCCGCGCCCGATGGGCGTGATCGTCACCACCACCGTTGGCCTCGTGATCTGGGTCATCCTTTGGGGAATGGGCGTCAAGGGGTTTGACGGCTTCATGATCACGATCACCATGGTCGTCGTCGCCGCCATGGGCCACGTCGTCGCGACCTCGCGGTCCCGCGAAGACGGCTGACCACGCGACGCGGAAGTCATGCGCCCTCGCGCCATCGCCGCGACCTGCGTCTGCCTGCTCGCGGCGACGGGGTCGGGCTGCGGTGCTAGCAGCCGGCCGCGTGACCAGGTCGTTTCCGGGCGCGTCCTCAACGTCTACTCCAGCCTTCCGCTTCAGGGCGATCTGGCGGCGCGGGCCGGCGACGTCCAGCGCGCCGAGCAGCTGGCGCTGGATCGAGTGCAGGGCCGGGCCGGCCGGTTTCGCGTGCGCCTGACCGTCCTCGATGACTCCACGGCGGACGCGCGGGGCTGGGACCCCAACCTGGTGGCCGCCAACGCGCGACGGGCGGCGCGCGATCCGCGAACCATCGCCTACCTGGGCGAGCTCGACACGGGCGCGTCGGCGGTCTCCATCCCCACGCTCAACGATCGGGGCATCCTGCAGGTCAGCCCCGCCGACGGGCTCGCCGGGCTCACCCACGCCCAGGGGGCCATGCGGGGCGAGCCCGCGAAGTACTACCCGAGCGGCACCCGAACGTTCGCCCGGCTGGCGCCGCCCGACGACCTGCAGGCCGCGGCCCTCGTCCAGTACATGAAGGAGGTCGGCATCACCCGGCTCTACGTCGTAAACGACGGCGGTGGCTACGGCGTCTCGCTGGCGGAGCGGGTGGCCAAGGTCGCGGCCGCGCAGGGCCTGGGCGTGGTGGCCAACGACACCGTCACCTCCCAGGGCGCTGACTATCAGGGCGTGGCCCGCAGGGCGTTGGCGGGCGCCCCGGACGCGTTCTTCTTCGCGGGGGTCGCACGCGACCGGATAGAGCCGCTGTGGCTGGCCCTCCATGCGGCCGCGCCCAGGCTCAAGCTGTTCGGGCCCAATGCCCTCGCCGTGCCTGCCTTCACGCGGCGCCTCGGAGCGTCCGCCTCCCGTACCTACCTCACCGACATCACGGTGCCACCGCGCGTTCAGCCTCCCGCCGCGCGAGCGTTCGCCGCCGAGTTCCGTCGCTTGCACGGCCACGACCCCGATCCCTACGCCATCTACGGCTATGAGGCGATGAAGGCGGTGCTGCAGGCGATCCGCAAGGGCAAGCGCCACGGAAACGATCGTCGGCTCGTCATCCGCTCGCTGCTCGGGCTGCGGCGGCGGGGAACCGTGCTCGGCGACTACTCGATCGATCGTCGCGGGGATCCGTCGCTGCGGGCATTCGGCGCCTATCGCGTGCGGCGCAGAGCGCTGGCGTTCGATCGCCTGCTGACACCGGCGGGCGGATGAGCGCTTCCTCGCCGCTGCCGGCCGGGCGCGAGGACCGGACGACTAGGATCCGGCCCGTGAGCGTACGTTGCGTTTCCGCGCTGGCCGGAGCATGCGCGCTGGCGGTTGGCCTGGCGGCCTGCGGCCCCGGCGCCACCGGCAGCGGAACCGCAATTACCGGGAGCCGCTTGACGGTCTACTCCAGCCTGCCGCTGCAGGGCCCCACCGGCCCGCGGTCCCAGGCCATCGTCAACGGTGCCAAGCTCGCGGTCGAGGAGGCGGGCGCCAAGGTGGGCAAGTACGCGATCGGATACGTCTCGCTCGATGACTCGACGCCGGCGCAGGCCAGGGCGGATGACGCCGCCACGAGCCGCAACGCCCGCAAGGCGGTGGGCGACAAGCGAACCATCGCCTACCTGGGGGAGTACAACTCGGGCGCGACCGGGGTCTCGCTTCAGATCCTCAATCAGGTCGGGATCGCGCAGGTCAGCCCCACCAGCACCTACGTCGGCCTGACCACCAACAAGGCCGGCTCGAAGGCGGGCGAGCCGGACAAGTACTACCCGGCGAACAAGCGCACCTTCGCGCGGATCGTCCCCCCCGACACGATCCAGGGCGCGTCGCTGGCTCGCGCCGTCAAGGACGACGGCTGCAAGACGATCCGCATCTGGAACACCAAGACGGCCTACAGCGCAGGCCTGGCGCGCAACCTGGCGACGTCGGCCAAGGCTGGGGGGCTGAGCGTCGAAGGCAACGACGCGATCGATCCGCGAGCCGCCAACTACCAACAGCAGGCGGCGGCGATCAAGGCGGACTGCTTCGTGTTCACCGGGGAGATCGAGGACAACGGCGTCCAGGCGCTGAAGGACGTCGCCCTGGCGCATCCAAAGCTCAAGCTCTACGGCGGCGATGGCGTCACCCAGAACGCGTTCGCCGACCCGAAGACCGGCCTGCCGGCGGCGATCGCCAGCCGGTTCAAGGGCACGATCGCCACGCCGGATCCCGGGAGGCTCAATCCGGCCGCCAAGCGGTTCCTCGCGAGCTACCGCACGACCTACGAGGACGCGAGCCCGGATCCCTACGCCATCTACGGCTACGAGTCCATGAGCCTGATCCTCGATGCCATCACCCGCGCGAACACCACCACCAAGGGCAAGCTGACGAGGGAGTCCGTCTACAAGGCGCTCCTGGCCACCAGGAACCGCCAATCGGTGCTCGGTACCTACTCGATCGACGCAAACGGCGACACCTCGCTGACCGACTACGGACTGCACAAGATCGTCAACGGCAAGCTGGTGTTCGTCAAGACCCTCAAGGGCGCGTGAGCGTCAGCCGCGCGACAGCGTGGAGCGCAGCGCCTCGTCGAGGTCGAGGTGTGAGAACTCGTATCCCAGCTCGAGTGCCCGGGCGGGCACCGCGCGCTGGCCGGTGGTGACGACCTCCGCCATCTCCCCGTAGAGCAGCTTCATCGCCACGCCCGGTACCGGGGCCACGGCGGGGCGGCGCAGGGCGCGGCCCAGGGCCTTTGAGAGCTCGTGGTTGGTCACGGGCTCGGGCGCGGCGGCATTCACGGGCCCCGACCACTGGGCGTGGTCGACCGCGGCGAGCATGATGCCCACCAGGTCGTGCAGGTGGATCCAGGGCACGTACTGGCGCCCCCCGGCCACCGGACCGCCGATGCCGGCCTTGAATGGGGGCAGCATCTTGGCCAGGGCCCCTCCGCCCGCGTCGAGGACCACCCCGGTGCGCACCTTCACCACCCGCATCCCCGCCGCGGCGCCGGCATCGGCCTCCTGCTCCCATGCCTGCACCACCTGGGCCAGGAAGCCGCTCCCGGGGGCGGCGCGCTCGTCGAGGCGCTCGTCGCCGCGCGGGCCGTAGTAGCCGACCGCCGATCCGCAAACCAGCACCTCGGGACCAGGGTCCACGGCTCGCAGGCCGGCGACCAGGTGGCGCGTGCCGAGGACCCGGCTCTCGCGGATGCCGTCCTTCGCCGCGCTGGTCCAGCGTTGAGCGACGTTCTCGCCGGCCAGGTGTATGACGCCGTCGCGTCCGGCCAGGGCCTCGGCGGGGGCGGGCTCCTCCATGGGCTGCCAGCGAACGGCGGCTACCCCGAGCGTCTCCGTCGCCCTGCTGGGATCGCGGGTCAGCACAGTGACCTCGTCGCCGCGGGCCTTCAGAGCGGCCACGAGGCGCGAGCCGATGAGGCCGGTGGCTCCGGTGACGGTGACCTTCATGCTTTGAATCTACGGGTTTTGCGCCGGACGGACGGCGCCCGCCTACAGTTCGCCCCCGTGCCCTCCGACGGCGACGAGCTCTTCCTGATCGACGGTAACAGCCTTGTCTATCGAGCTTTCTTCGCACTGCCCGAATCGATCGCCACCTCGACGGGCCAGCCCACCAACGCCATCTTCGGGTTCGCCTCGATGCTGGTGAAGATCCTCACCGACTACGGGCCCAAGGCCACGCTCGTGATCTGGGACGCCGGGTCCTCGGGCCGCAAGGAGGTCTACCCCGAGTACAAGGCCCAGCGCCAGTCCCGGCCCGATCTCCTGCGCGAGCAGTGGCCGCACTTCGAGCCGTTGGTCGACGCCTTCGGGTACCGAAACGTCTCGGTGGAGGGCTATGAGGCCGACGACGTGATCGCCTCGCTGGCCGAGCAGGCGAGGGGCAGCGAGGTGCCGGTGATGGTGGTCACCGGCGATCGCGACGCCTACCAGCTCGTCGGCGACGGCGTCCGCATCATGACCACCTCGCGCGGCATCACCGACACGCGTGTCTATGACCGCGAGGGCGTGATCGACCGGTACGGCATCGCGCCGGAGCTGATCCCCGACTTCATCGGGCTCAAGGGCGACACCTCCGACAACATCCCCGGCGTTCCGGGGATCGGAGACAAGACCGCGGCCCAGCTGCTCCAGCAGTTCGGATCCTTGGAGGAGGTGCTCGACCACGTCGATGACGTCAGCGGCGCCAAGCGCAAGCAGAACCTGGTCGAGCACGCCGAGGATGCCCGCGTCTCCAAGCAGCTGGCCACCGCCCAGCGCGACATCGAGTCGGGGATCGACGTCGTCGCCGAAGCGTCCCGAGCGCCCGATCGTTCGCGCCTGCGCGAGGTGTTTCGCCAGTTCGAGCTGCGCGATCCCCTCCGCCGCCTGGAGGAGGCGCTGGGCTCGGCCGAGGAGGCGGCGCCGGCGGAGGCGCCGACCGGGACGACCGTCACGGCGGGCGTGCGCGCCGGCTCTCTGGCCGACGTGGCCCGGCTGGAGCCGGCGCGGGAGGTCTTCGTCGCGGTCCAGGCGCCCGCCGTGCCCGACGACGCGCTGTTCGCCGAGGACCAGACCTGGCACTTCGCCGTCTACGACGGCGGCGCCTCGGTGCTGACCGGGGAGTGTGAGCGCCCCGAGCAGCTCTCCGAGGCCCTGGAGCAGCGTCCGGTCGTGGTCCACGACGCCAAGGCGCTGGGGCGCGTGCCCACCATGCTCGCGCATGACACGCTGGTCGGCGCCTACCTGCTCGATCCCGCCGCCCGCGCCTACCTGCTCGAGGAGCTCGCCGCCGACCGCGGTCTGGCCAGCGACCTCGACGAGCCGGTAGCCCGCGACGCCGTACTCACGGGTGCGCTGGCGGCCTGGCAGCGCGAGGCACTGCACGAGCGCGGCCACGAGCGGCTGCTCACCGAGATCGAGCTGCCCCTCGTGCGCGTGCTGCGCGACCTCGAGCTCGCGGGGCTCAAGCTCGACGTGGATCGCCTCGGCGAGATCTCCGCCCGGGTCAAGGCGGACGCCGACCGCCTCGAGCGCGAGATCTTCGAGCTGGCGGGC
>JBBSIW010000144.1:0-6261 GCA_038231895.1 Solirubrobacterales bacterium
CGCGACAAGTCTGCGCTCGTGGGGGAGCTCGAGGAGGCCCTCGCAGAGGTCGTCGAGTACTCGCAGCGCTGGGATGTGGACCTCGAAGCGCTCGCTCGGGCCGAGGGCTTCGAGTTCATCGCGCTACGTGACGCGTCGATGGAGGCGCTGCTCGTGGAGGACGTGACGCGGCGCGGCTACCTCGAGCGCTCGGACAGGGTGCGCCGCCTGTTCGCCGCGATCCTGCCCGACCCGGCGGCCAGCGGGCACGTGCGCCTCGTGGCTGTGGCGCGCAATCTTGCGGAGCGCATCCGCTCGCTCGACGAGGCGCCCGACATTTCGGGCGTTGCGGGCGCCGTGCGGGAGCTGCTCGACCGCTCGGTCGGTGCCGAGGAGTACGTGATCCGCGCGGCCGCCGACGGCTCGGACGCCGAGGCGCTGATCGACCTCAACGCCATCGACTTCCAGGCCCTTGCCGCCCGCCTGGCCGGTAAGAAACGGTCCTCGACGAGGCGCCTGCTGCGCGATCTGACCGATCGAGTCGAGGGCGCCCGGGCTCGCAACCCGACCCGTGTGGATCTGGTCGAGCGGCTGCGCGAGCTGATCGACGCTTACAACGCCGGCAGCCTCAACGTCGACGAGATGCTGCGTCGACTCCAGTCGCTCTCCCGGCAACTCTCGGAGGAGGAGCAGCGAACGGTGCGCGAGGGGCTCTCCGAGCCCGAGCTCGCGGTGTTCGATCTGCTGACTCGGCCCGACCCGACGCTCACGGATGAGCAGCGCGAGCAGGTCAAGCTGATCGCGCGCAAGCTGATGGATCACATCGAGGAGAGCTGGTGCTGGACTGGCGCAAGAAGGCGGAGACCCGGGAGACGGCGCGTGGGCTGGTCAAGGACATCCTCGATGAGCTCCCCGACGCCTACGACCCAGACACTTGGGAGCGCAAGACCGAGATCGTCTTCAACCACATCTTCGCCAGCTACTACGACGACGGGCACAGCGTGTACGAGGAGGGAGGCGCGTACGCCGATCAAGCCGGAGGCGTCGCGTTGGCCGCCCCGCCGCCGGTCGCCTCGATCGACGTGGACGCTGTCACGTCGGGAGTCCTCGAGCACATCCGGAGTGACCCGGAGTTCGCGGGCAGGGTCGTCGAGCAGCTTCGCGGCCGGGCGGGATTCTTCGCGGTCGAGAGCCGCGAGCTGATCTCCGGCGACGAGACGCACCGGGTGGAGTACAAGTCAACCGCCCGTTGGAACCTCCGCGAGCAGTGCAAGGACAGGCGGATGGAGGACGCGGTGGTCAAGACGGTCGCCGGCTTCCTGAACACCGAAGGAGGCACGCTTCTCATCGGCGTGGACGATGCCCGAGAGCCGATCGGACTCGCCCACGACCTCCCGCTGGTCAAGCCGCAGAACCCCGACGGCTTGGTCAATTGGCTGACCACTCACCTGACGCATGCGCTCACCCACACCGCGGTCCTGCGTACACGTGCACGTATCGACGCGATCGAGGGTGTGGACATCTGCCGTGTCGACATCGCCCGCTCCTCCGTCCCGGTCGTGGCTCGGATGAGCGACAAGGCGGACGTCTTCTGGGTGCGGATGAACAACAGCACGCGTGCGCTGCCCGAGATCGAGGTCGAGGACTACGTGAGGGAGCACTGGGCTTAAGAGCTTGGGTGGGCGTGGGCCCCGGCCTTTTCACTTGGCCGAGCCGCTGGAATCCTCTCCGTGCTTGCCGTCGCCTTTGTCTTTGCCCTTGTCCTTGCCGCTCGATGGCACCGCGTCCGGTGCGGCCGTGTTCGCCGAGGCGCCCTGACCGGTCTGGCCGCGAGCGAGGTCGAGCTCGCGCTGCACCACGTCGCGCTGGTTGTCGAACTGCAGGCGCCGCTGGAGGATTGGGATCGCCTCGCCGGGGCGCCCGGCCAGGCGCAGCGCGTGGCCGAGGTTGAACAGCGCGTAGGCGCAGGTGAGGCTGGGCCCGGAGGACGGGCACGCCGCGTCGACCGCTCGCTGCAGGATCGGCACGGCCTGCGCGTAGCGCCCTGCCCGCGCGAGGGCGAAGCCTTGGTCGTTGAGCGCGGCGCCGTCGCTGCCCTCCACCGGGGCCGGCGAGGCGCTCGAGCTCCCCTGAGCAGCATTCGGAGTGTCGGCCGGCCCGCGGGCCGGCGGCGAGGTGGAAGTCGTCTTCCTCGGGGGGACTGGCTGCTGCGAGCCGCCGCCCGCAGTGAGCGCGAGTACGACGATGGCGGCCAGCGCCACCGCGGCCAGGGCGAGAAGGGCCGCCGCGCGGCGGCGCCACCACGGAACGGCCGCCCCCGGCGGCGACGAGTCCGCCGCCAGCGGACGGGTCGGCGCCGTCGCTGCCGCCGGGGCGGGGGCCAACGCCCGAGCGAGCGCATCGACGAACGCCGTCGCGCTGGGCCAGCGCTCCGCCGGCTCCTTGGCCAGCGCCCGCAGGAGCACGCCGTCCACCGCCGGCGGCAGGTCGCCGACACGCCGGGTGGGCGCCTCGGGCTCGTCTTCCACCTGGGCGCGCGCCTGGGCCGCGAAGTTCTCGGCATCGAACGGGCGACTCCCCGTCAGCAGCTCGTAGGCCACGACCCCGAGCGAGTAGCGGTCGCTGGCCGGTGTGGACGGGCGCCCGGAGATCTGCTCGGGCGAGATGTAGGCCGCGGTTCCGAGGACCTGGCCGGTGGCCGTCAGCGTCTCCTCGAGCGCGACGCGGGCAATGCCGAAGTCCGCGATGGCCAGCCGGCGCCGTTCGTCGAGCAGGAGGTTGCCGGGCTTGACGTCGCGGTGGACGATCCCCTGCTCGTGGGCGGCGTCGAGCGCTATCGCCGCTTCGCGCAGCCAGGCCAGGGTCTCGGCCCGGCTCGGGCGCCCGCTCCGCATGACGTCCGACAGCGAGCCGCCCTGCATGTGCTCCATGACGATGTAGGGCCGGCCGCTGTGGTCTCCGACGTCGTAGATCGTCACCACGTGCGGATGTCCGGACAGGCTGGCTGCCGCCCGGGCCTCGCGTTGAAAGCGCTCGACGGCGGCCGGATCCTCGGCGAAGTGAGAGGCCAGGAGCTTGACCGCCACCCGACGGCCGAGGATCGAGTCCTCGGCCGCCCACACCGCGGCCATGCCGCCGTTGGCGATGTGGCCGGTCACCCGGTAGCGGTCGGGCAGTGGAACCTGGGGCGTGGCCGTGGGCATAGGAGTTCACGCCGCGCGAGGCGTCGCACCACTTTCTTACCCGCCGGCGCGGCGGACCAACCAGCACAGCGCGTAGACTGCCGCGGCATGGCACGTATTTGTCACTCCTGCGGTAAGGGCCCCGCCTTCGGCCACAGTCGCAGCCACTCCATGGTGGCGAGCAAGCGGCGGTTCGACGCGAACCTGCAGAAGGTGCGCATCGACGACGGCGGGACACCGCGGCGCGTGCTGGTCTGCACCCGCTGCCTGAAGGCCGGCAAGGTGACCAAGGCCCTGTAGGTGGTCGCGGCCATAAGCATCGAACGTACTTACCGCCGGAACCACTAGGGCCGGCCCGGTCTTTGCCGTGGCCGAGCACAATCTGGAGCGGTTCCGCGTCGTAGTCGAGGCTGCCCTCGCGCAACTGGAGGAGCGTCGACGCGAGGTCAACGACCTCAACGTGTTTCCCGTTGCCGACGGGGACACGGGGGACAACATGGCCCTGACGCTGCAGGCGGTGCTCTCAGAGCTCGACCGCCTGGCCGGTGACGGCGAGCGCACGATCGACGAGATCGGACGCGACGAGATCGTCGACTCCGTAGCGCGAGCCGCACTGCTGGGCGCCCGCGGCAACAGCGGGGTCATCCTCTCCCAGCTCATCCGCGGGGCGGCGGAGGAGCTCGTGAGCCGCCCGGGCGAGCTCGTGGATCCCGTGCTCGTTGGCGCAGCCATGGCGCGGGGCGCCGATCGCGCGTATGACTCGGTGCGCGAACCGGCGGAGGGGACCATCCTCACCGTGGTCCGCGAGATGGCCCACCGCATCGCCTCCGAGCTCGCGCACATGCCGGACATGCGCCTAGGGCCCGACGCCTCGCCCGAGGTCCAGGACGCGGCGATCGCCGAGGTGCTCGAGCACGCAGTCCGGGCGGGCGAGCAGTCGGTCAAGCGCGGACCGGAGCTGCTTCCAGTGCTCCGTGAGGCCGGCGTCGTCGACGCGGGAGGCCATGGGCTGACGGTCATCCTGGCGGGGATCGTCGCCGCGCTGCGTGGGTCCGAGCCGCCGCCGCTCGAGCACCATGCCCCGGCCCGGGTGACCCACCCCCAGCACGAGTCCTCGACCTACCGCTACTGCACCAATTTCGCGGTCACCGGCAAGGACCTCGGCGGGCCCGGAAAGCATGTCGAAGCCCTGGAGGCGTTTGGAGACTCGGTCCTCGTGGTGGGCGACCGGACGACTCTGAAGGTCCACGTCCACACCGACGAGCCCCGCCGGGCGACCGACTGCTTCGAGAACCTGGGCACGGTCTCGCACCTCGACGTCGCCGACATGCGCAGCCAGATCGCCGACCGCGATCAGCGCATAGGCGCACGCAACGGGGCTGCGCAGGCCACCTGCGGCGCAATCGCCGTCGTGTCCGGCGCCGGGATGCAGGCGCTGTACGAGGGACTCGGCCTCCGCACCCTGGATGGGGGCGCCACCCTCAATCCCTCGACCTACGAGTTGCTCGCCGGCATCCACGCGGTGGCCGGCGAGCAGGTCGTCGTGCTTCCCAACAGTCCGAACGTGGTCATGGCGGCCGAGCGGGCCGCCGAGCTCTCGGAGAAGCACGTCCAGGTGGTGCCCACCCGTTCCATGCAGGCGGGCCTGGCGGTTGCCGTGGCGCTCGAGCCGGGCCGAAGCGCGGATGCCAACGCCAAGGCCATGGCGGCGATCCTGGCCGCGGTCCGGACCGGGGCCGTGGCACCGGCGGCCCGGGACGACGCCCGGGGTCGGTTTCACGCCGGCGACGCCGTGGGCTTCGTCGATGATGAGATCGTCGCGTGGGGGGCGCCGGAGCAGACACTGCGTTCGGTGCTGCAGGGCTTGAGCGGCGGCGCGGAGCTCTTGACCTGCATCGCCGGCGACAAGGCGCCCCTCAACGCCAGCGACGTCGCCGATCTCGCGCCTGCCGGGGTCGAGATGGAGTGCTCGGAGGGAGGCCAGCCCAGCTACTGGTGGCTGATCGCAGCCGAGTAGTCGCGCAACGCTCTGCGCAGACGCCGCGGACGCCTTCATGATCTCCGAAGCCGATGTCCCGTGAGCCGACCGCCTTCGGCGCCGCCGAGCCGCTGCCGCGCAGATCGCTCGAGGACGCCCCCCTGCGCTCCTACCCGCACCCGTCGCGGCTGGCGGCGAAGCTCGAGGTCGACGGCGCCCCCGCCTCGCGTGGTGCGGGCGCCCTGGGGATCGAGACCATCGGCGATCTGCTCGAGCATCTTCCCCACGATCGGCGCGAGGCACGCACCGTCGCGGCGCTCGTGCCGGGAGAGGCGGCCACGGTCGTCGTCGAGGTGCGGGCGATCCGAAGCCGCTCCGTGCGCCGCCGCGGCATGCGACCGCTGGTCGAGGCCACGGTGGCGGACGCCACCGGCCCGATGAAGGTGGCGTTCTTCAACCAGCCCTGGCTGGAGGGCAAGTACCGGCCCGGCACCCGACTCGTCCTCCACGGGCGCTACCAGGGGCGAAACCGGTTCAGCGTGCAGGGCCATGCCCCCACCACCGACGCGGTGGCCGGGCTCGACGCCGTCGCGCACTACCCGGCCAGCGAGGGCATCAGCTCCACCCACATCCTCGCGCTCGTCCGCCAGCACCGTGACGCGCTGCGCGACGTGGTCGAGCCGCTGCCGGCACGGCTTCGCCGCCTTGAGCGGATGCCCGAGCGCGCGGAGGCGCTGGCTGCGGTTCACTTTCCCGAGCGGGACGGAGACGCGGGAGCTGGACGCCGCCGGTTGGCCTTCGACGAGCTCGTGCTCCTCCAGCTGGCTCTCCTGCGACGGCGCGCACGGCGCCGCAGCGCCGCGACGGCCCCCGAGCTCGACGGGCCGGCCGCCCTGACCGATCGGTGGCTGCGCGACGAGCTTCCGTTCGAGCCGACCGGGGACCAGCGGCGGGCGATCGCCGCCGTGTTCACGGACCTGAGCCAGCCACGCCCCATGCAGCGCCTGCTCATGGGGGAGGTGGGCTCGGGGAAGACGGTCGTCGCGCTTGCGGCCATGCTCCGCGCGCTGGAGCATGGCCGCCAGGCCGCGCTCATGGCCCCTACGGAGACCCTGGCCGAGC
>JBBSIW010000145.1:0-6240 GCA_038231895.1 Solirubrobacterales bacterium
GCCGCCGCCTTCGGTCCAGTCCTCGTAGAAGGCGTGCTCGACGAACTCCTCGACGCCCGCGTTGAGCATCTGCAGGCTCGTGGTGACGAGCTCCCCGTTGACGACCACGCCGGGCGGCGCCCACCGCTTGCGGCCCCAGTCGTCGGCGTTCTCGAACGTGCCGTCGAACGCATAGGGGTCGTCCCATTGGCCCGGCTCGATCAAGTTGGCCGGACGGGTCCCGATGTCGCGGTACTTCGGGTTGACGTCGTAGAAGAACTCGCAGATGTCGTCCCACACCGCCACGGTCTTGCGCCCGTAGTCGAAGTACTTGGTGACCCGGATCATGATCTCGTTGAGGTCCGAGGCGTCGATCGTCGTGCTCACGCCGCCGGGCACGACCGTCTGCGGATGGGGGTACTTGCCCCCGATGAGGACGTAGGCCTCACGGGCGAGGCGCGTGTAGTGCAGGCCCTCGAGGTAGAGCTTCCCGGTGAGCGGGGTGAGGTCGGTCATGAGCTCGGACATGAACTCATAGCCATGGATCGCCCGGCCGCGGGTGCGCGTGTTCTCCGCACGCTCCCAGATCTCGGGGTTGGTGTCTCTCACCGCCGGCTCGGAGAAGTCGGGGCCCGCGAGCAGGCCCAGGTGGATCGGGTGGTCATAGAGGTACTCGACCGAGAGCAGCAGGTTGCGTGCCACCACGCCCATCGGGGGCGGGCTGATGCCGAACGCCATCTCGCAGGCCAGCGCCGAGCACGTGGCGTGCACGCCGCCGCACACGCCGCAGGCACGGCTGGAGATGAAGATGGCGTCGCGCGGATCGCGGCCCTGAAGGATGATCTCGTAGCCGCGGAACAGCGTGGCCATGGACGCCGTCTCCATGACCTCGCGGTTGTCGAGGTCGACCACCGTGTGGAAGGCGAGCGCACCGGCCACTCGCGTGACCGGGTCGAAGTCGACACGCCGGATCGAGCCGTTGCGCTCGATCAGGTTCTGCATCTTGGCCGGATCGTCCTCGATCGGCGTGGGGGCGGGGGTCTCGACGAAGCTGTACGGATTCGCGACGCCCTGCTTCAGCGTGGCGTTGCCCGCTGAGTCAAACTCGATCGGTAGGTTCTTAAAGCACATTTACAGTTCCTCCCGGGATCCGGCGCTTTGGTTGGCGCCGATCCCCTTTTGACTCAGGATGTTTCGGCTCTGTGGCACTGGTTGCTTGTGGCTGCGCTTGCCCTGGTTCACCGAGCCGCGGTACTGCAGCTTCTTGTAGAAGTAGCTCATCGTTTTGTCGGTCCCGGTCGCTCTGGGCTTCTCGGCCCAGCCCGACGGGAACTCTCCCGTCTGGTCCCACAGCGGCGCGCGGTTGAGCTTGCGCATCGATACCCGGCGCAGCCGCCGGATCCCGCTCCCGTAGGCCTTGGACAGCCCCCCGGAGATGGCGGAGCCCGGAGGCGACTTGTAGAAGGGGCTGTACTTGTCGGGGAAGCCGGGCATGGTGCACCCGATGCAGGCGCCGCCGGCGACCATGCAGCCGCCCATGTGGTTGATGGCGCCGCGCTCGACGATGTTGCACTGGACGACCGGCCCCCAGCAGCCGATCTCCACCAGGCACTGGTTGTCGCCCGGCTCCTCGGCGAAGACGCCCTCTTCGTAGTAGCCCGCCTTGGGGCAGTGGCGGTGCACCGTCTCGGTGAACAGCCAGGCCGGACGGCCGAGCTCGTCGAACTGGGGCAGCGGCGCCAGGTTCTGCAGGAACAGGAGCACCGCGGCGACCGTCTCGGTGAAGTTGTCGCCGACCGGTGAGCACCCGGGGATGTTCACCACGGGCACGCCAAGGGCGGAGCGATAGTCCTGGCCGAGGAAGTCCGTAAGGCTCATGGATCCGGTGATGTTGCCGGCGGCGGCGGGAATCCCGCCCCATGTCGCGCAGGTTCCGATCGCGACGTAGGCGGCAGCGCCGGGAGCGAGCTTCCACAGCCAGTCGGTGACCCGGTTGGGCTGGTCGGTCTCCGACTCCGGATCAAAGCCGCCGGCGCCCATGGCCGAGAAGTAGCCGTCGTCGGTGGGGAAGGCCTGGTCGTCCGGAACCGAGCCCTCGAGCACCACGACGTAGGGGGCACCGAGCTCGCCGTTGACGGCGGCCTTCATCGGTCGCATGAACTCAACGCCTGCGCCGGGCGAGAGGACGGGGTGGTGCAGCACGACCTTGGGCAGGTTCGGGATGGTGCCAAGCAGGAGATCTTCAACCGACGGGTTCGTCGCGGCCGTGGCGGCGATCGAGCACCCGTCGCAGCTCATGCCGGCGATCCAGAAGACGTGGACCTCGTTCAGCGGCCCGTCGGGGCTGCCGCCCAGGCCGCCGAGGCCGGCGGGATTGTCCGCCCCGAACACGGCACCAGCGTTCGGCACCGTCTTGAGCCTGGGTCGTTCCTCGTGCCTGCTTGATCGCGGGTCATATGCCATAAGCTTGCCTTCTCCTCACGGACGGGACACTGCTGTGTGCATGGTACATATACCTGGCCGGTTTGTACCCCTAAGGATAGGAAGAACAACGGCCAAAGCGATAGATGGGCACGCTACCGCTCGTGCGCGGTGCTTGCGGTGCGGCAAGGGCCTTGAACGATGACCAACGAACGCGCAGGATTCATGTCGGTGCAGAGCGGGCTGCTTCGCCAAACGCTGGTGGAGGACATCTTCGCGCGAGCCGACGAGCGCCACGAGGACGCGCTGCCCGAAGCTGTCACGGCCGTGCTGGAGGCCGGTGACCGGCAGCTCGCGAGCCCCGACGAGCCCGAGCTCGACATCAAGCTGCGCCGCTCGGGCTACTTCACGCGCGCCATCGAGTTGGAGCTCTTCGAGCCGGCCCGGCGTCCGCCCGATTGGATACCGGACACGCTTCGCGAGTACTTCGCACGGTCCGCGAGCTGGGCTCAGGCGGTGGGCGACGCGTGCGCCGAGCTTGCCCGCCGCGAGCCGCTGGACAAGCCGAGCCCTGACGACAAGACCGCGGTGAGCTGGCTCGTGCCGGGCCCGGGCGGCCACGTCCGCCACTACGTGGCCAGACGAGCCATCGAACAGTACCTCTCCGACAGGGACCGGCCCTTGGACGGAACCCCCGCCGCGCTCAAGCGCCCGTGGCTCTATGGCTTCCTCGTGCACGCGTGCGAGGAGGCGCTGCCCCCCGAAGCGACGCTCGGCGACGAAAGCTGACGCGCCGCCCCACCGTGCAGGCGGAGCGGCGCGTCGCGTTCAGTGTGCCGCGCAGGTCATGCAGCCATCGAAGCTGCGGATCGCCCGCAGCATGTCGATGTAGCGCTCCGGGTTGGCCGAGCTGAGCAGCGGCGTCGCGGCGACGGCGTACTCCATCGGCCCAGGATTGCGGAACGGGTCCATCGGCGAGGCGTTGAACGTCGAGGGCCCGACGATCTGGTACCCCTGGATGACCTGGTCGTCGATCTCCACGTGGTGGCTGACGTAGCCGCGCCCGCCCCCCCAGAAGCCCACGCCGACGCGAAAGTCCTTCGGGAGGCGGTAGGGGGTGGCCACCTTGGCGTCGGCGCCGCCCTGGCGGTAGAGGTCGAAACCGATCAACAGGCTCTCGTAGGCGACCAGGGTGGACTGTGCCATTCCATAGGCCCGCGCACGATTGCGCTCGAACGCGTTCCAGACGTCCGGGACGTGCCACTCGAGGTCGGCCGCCGGCAGCGAAGCCTGCGGCATGCTCATCCTCAGGCTGCGCCCCGTCGGCTCCATGAAGCGACGATGTGGCATCACGTTCGCCAGCGCCGTTGCCCACAGACGGGCCGAAGGCCCGGCCTCCATGGGCTGGCGATCCCAGCGCGGCGCGGTGGACCAAGAGTACTTTCCCCGCCAATCGGTATCCGATGGCGCGGGAATCGTCTCCTTGTTCCACGGATGCTGCGGGGGGAGGCGATTGCCCAACGGATCGCTGTCGAACTTGTGGCGGCCGTTGCTGCCGCTCCAGTCCTCATAGAAGGAGTGCTGTACGAACTCCTCCACGCCCATGTTGATCTGCGGCAGGCTGGTCGTCCTGAGGCTCCCGTCCACGATGGCGCCCGGGGTGGACCACCGTCGCTCCCCCCAGAGCTCCGCGTTCTCGAACGTGCCGTCGTAGGCGAGGGGATCGTCCCACTGGCCGAGATCGATGAAGTTCATCGGTCCGGCCCCGACGTCGCGAAAGCGAGGGTCGGCTTCGTAGAAGAAGTCGGTGATGTCGTCCCACACCGCCACCACCTTGCGGCTGTAATCGAAGAACTTGACCAGGCGCGTGTGAATCACGTTGAGGTCCGACGGGTCGATCGTGGAGCTGATCCCGCCCACGACGGTCGTCTGCGGATGCGGGTACTTGCCTCCGATCAGCACGTAGGCCTCGCGAGCGAGGCGTGACATCGCCGCCGCCTCGAGGTAGAGCTGCCCCGTGTACAGCGTCATCGCGGTCATGATGTCCGAGATGCGCTCGTACCCGTGCATGTCGGCGCGGGGGGCGAACGCCTGCTCCGCGCGCGGCCACAGCTCGGGGTTGGTCTCCCGCACTATCGGCTCGGAGTAGTCCGGGCCGGCCCGCATGAAGAGATGGCTGGCGTGGTCATGCAAGTACTCGAGCGCAGCCAGCAGGTTGCGTGAGGCGATCCCCATGGGTGGTGGCTGGATGCCGATCGCCATCTCGAGCGCCATGGCGGCCGCTGTGGCATGGGCGCCGCCGCAGACGCCGCAGGCCCGGCTCGCGACGAAGACCGCATCGCGCAGGTCGCGACCCTGGAGGATCACCTCGTAGCCGCGGAACACCCCGGCCACCGACGCCGCCTCGTGCACGGTGCCGCTGTCGTGGTCGACCATGGCGTGGAAGCCGAGGCCGCCCGCAACCCGACTCACCGGGTTGAAGTCAACGCTCGAGACGTTGCCGCCCGACCGCTGGGCACGGGCCGGTTGCTGGCTCTGTCCATACTGGCTCTGTCCATACGCGTAGGGCTGGCCTCCGCCGCCCGACGGCCCCGGCTGGTCCTCGTAGCGCATCTAGAGATCCTCCTGAGATTTGATCCGTTCCCCAAGGACGTCGACGCTGTCGTAGTGGTCGACCCCCATCTGCCGCAGGATGTCTCGGCTCTGGGGCTGCGGCTGCTTGTGGTTGCGCTTGCTTTGGTTGACGGAGCCGTTGTACTGGAGCTTCTTGTAGAAGTAGGCGATCACCTTGTCCTGGGGCCCGCGGGTCCCGTGGGCGCGCGCCCATCCGGAAGGCACCTTGTCGGCCCGGTCCCAGATCGGCTCGCGGTTGCCGGTCTTCATCGACATCCTGCGCAACCGGCGAATCCCGCTCCCGTAGACCTTGGAGATGCCGCCCGACAGCGCGGAGCCCGGGGGCGCCTTGTGGAAGGGGCTGTACTTGTCGGGGAAGCCGGGCATCGTGCATCCGATGCAGGGCCCGCCGGCGACCATGCACCCGCCCATGTGGTTGATCGCGCCGCGCTCGGTGATGTTGCACTGCACGACAGGGCCCCAGCAGCCGATCTCCACCAGACACTGGTTGTCGCCCGGCTCGTCGGAGAACACGCCCTCCTCGTAGTAGCCCGCCTTGGGGCAGTGGCGGTGCACCGTCTCGGTGAACTGCCACGCCGGGCGGCCGAGGTCATCGAACTCGGGCATCGGCCCGATGCCGTCCAGGTAGCGGAAGAGCTGCCCGATCGCCTCGGTGAAGTTGTCGCCGATCGGCGCGCACCCGGGAACGTTGACCACGGGAATTCCTCGCGCCGAGCGGTACTGGGGCCCGAGGTAGTCCATCACGCTCATCGAGCCGGTGAGGTTGCCCGCGGCCGCCGGGATCCCGCCGAAGGAGGCACAGGTGCCGATGGCGACCGTGGCGGTGGCGCGGGGCGCCATGGCCCACACCCAATCGGTGACCCGGAGGGGCTGGTCGGCGCCCCGTACGGCTCCCATCCGCTGCGGCCAGTCGGCCCCGACGCCAAGGGTGGCGAAATGGCCCCGGTCGAGGGTCTGATCATCGGGCATCGACCCCTCGACGACCAGCATGAAGGGAGCGTCGAGCGTCCCGTCCACCGCCTGCCTGAACGGTGCCATGAACTCCTCGCCCGACTCCTCCGAGACCATCGGGTGGTGCAGGATCACCTGGGGCATCGCGGGGATGCGTCCCAGCACGAGATCGTCGATCGACGGCGTGCTTGCGCCCAGCGCAGCGACGGTACAGCCGTCACAGCCCATGCCCTGAAGCCAGAACAGATGGACGAC